>DATBWI010000048.1:0-20045 GCA_036514855.1 Bathyarchaeia archaeon
GTATTTGTAGACTATCCTGACAATGTCGCTGGAACTGGGAACGTAGTTTGTTGGAAAAATGAGCGTGTTGTTGCCCTCACAGTAGATGACCATCGTACTAGTGGTGGAGCCGTTGATTATCTTTTGTTGATCGTTAACGAACACCATCGGCTCTTCCTTCCAGAAGATGCCTGTTGAGTTTTTCTGAGGATAAGATACCGGCGTCTCATTAAGAGTGGTGTAATTACCTGAATCAGTGCCGTTCTGTACTTCTGTCTTAGTGGAGGTCGAGGTCAGTATGAATTCTCTGGAGGCATCATCTTGGGTTGAGCCCACCCATCCTATGATGGGTTTAGGCCAGTAGGCAGCCCAAGCCACATAGTGCATCTCGTCGTCTATAACTTGGCATACATCATAAGTGCCGTTGTAGTAACTTGGTATACCGGTGGCGTTATACCACGCTTGGTAATGACCATCATAGACTGTTGATTGGTTTTCGTAGAAATGTGCATAGGAATATGGCGGTTGGCCCTGCTGGGCGACATCTCCAAGGTCCCATTCGCCGCGGTTGCTGAACTCTATTTGCATGTCTCCAATATTTTTGCCTACATCAGTACGTTTTAGGTCCTTGAAAACTATCACTTGTTTCTTGTCTTTGTTAAACACTATGGTGAAAGTTATGTTCACCAAAGGGGTTACGTGAGTGCTTTCCTTATAGATTGCGGTTCTGAGCAATGCTACGAATCTTCGTGGTCCATTGTATAGAACTTTGATTGGGTCAGTTGCAGCTCCGCCACTGGTCTTTCTGCCGCCTCTGTTGGTAAGTCCTTCGGATCCGTCTGTACAATTTTCCTTCCACGAGCCTGCGATTCCGTCCGCGTCATAGTAATCAGAATACGTCGCTCTTGCCCAAGTGTTCTTGTATCCGCTTTGGTAGTATGTGATGTTTATTATCCAACCTTCTATCCATTGAGCCTCCGTAACCTTGGATTCGCCTGGCGCGAAAGCGTCGGTTTCGCCTCCGTAGTTCAAGCCTGTTTTGGTTTCATAATCAATCATTTCTCCGTACTGCGAAAAGCCGATTGTTAGGTTCTTCTTTGAGAATGGAAACAGTACATAGGTGTCGGTAGATAGGACGCCAGAAACAGTCATGTAATCGGAGTCATAGCTTGATTTGCTGGCATTGGCCATGAATGATTCGATGAATGCTGTTGCAGTTAATGAACATAGTATTATTGCTAACAAAGCTAGTGTTTCAATTTTAGTTTTCTTTTCCATTTTCATTCCTCTTTTTAGGTTCATTATGAGAGACGCGGCACGTTTATTAAAAATTTTTTAGTGGTTCGGATTCAGAATTAGAGTAAAAACCACGGTGTATATTTGTCATCTGTTGTTTTCTGCTGATAGAAAGAAGGAAAGCCTCATTTACCGCCTGTAGCCGATTTTGCAACTACGAGACTTTATCGATTGCCCGAAAATCTCTTTACACCGCGAACAATCTTGCTTCGAATTTTAGAAGGAACAAGAGCTGACACCACAATTGCTCCGCAAGTTGACAGGGAAATCAGTAAGCCAGTTTCTGCATAGCTTTGAGCAGTAAAGCAGAGGGTTATTTTGAATTCGCCAGTCTTGGTTATGTCGTAACTATTAACAAGCGAATAGGCACGTGCAGAAGAGAATTCCTGTCCATCCACAACAGCCTTCCACAGCGGATTATAAGCCTCTGAAAAAACGAGTGTGAATGGCTCCATGGCATTAACGTTCACCTCGTAGAGGCATGGATTAATGATTCTGCATTCTAACGAAACATTTGGAACTGGCAAGTCGAATAGTTCATGCAGGGACAGATAATCTTCTCCTTCTTTTAGAGAGTAAACAAGTATTTCGTCAAGTTCCACTGGTCCCAATCCGCCGATGCTTGCGTACTGTTCTCCCGCGTCGAGACTAAAGGGTCCTGTTTCCCTCCACTCAAAATGATTAGTCGAACCATTGCAGTAGATAGTGTGCATCTCACCGCTCATGTTGAAGCAAAGTGTTCCGTTACCAGGACCTATGCCGACTCTTGCGGCAAGCATGTATCTTCCTTTCTGCGGAACCACTATCTCCGCTGGGACTGATGTTGCCTGAGGAGTCAAAGCCTCAAGCTCCCATATGCTCACTCTGCTGTAAGGTGAAAATCCTAAGACGTAAATTCGAAGCTTGTTGGTCTCTACAACGTTTGGAAAGATGTGGAAGTTTTCAAGTGCAGTGTTGTTTTTGGCTGCCGCTTGACTAACCCAGTGTGTGCCGTTCCAAGTTTGTATGAAATAGTCAGCTGCGTAAGCATTTTCAAAAAGTATTCTTGCTCCTGCAATCTTTTGCGGCTTTTCCCATGTCAACTCCAACCATTGGGGTATCCTGTATTTTTCAGAAGCCCATCTGGTGCTTAGATTGCCGTCGATTGCTTGTATTGCCGCGCGAAAATCACTTGTTGAGCTTGCGTTTGCTGTTGCAAGTGGAGAGACGTTCAGCCCTGAACTTTCTGAGCGGATGACGTATCCGTTGTAAGGAATGGAAGTCCAAGACCAAATATTGTCGGAGGCGTTTAGAAAATTGTCCGTTGATTGCATTAGGTACATGATTCTACCTTTGAATTGTCCCAAGCTGCTTATTATCTCACTTATTTGAGTTTCAAGATCGACTGGATTGACAATCGCCAGAGCGTCAACGTCATTGCAGCCTGTTCCGTCATTTTCAAGGCTGATGGCATGTTCTCCTCCATCCAAGTTTAATCTTGTTATGTTAACCCATGCTTGTTTCGCCATTAAGGGAAAGTCTGAACGAATCTCTCCAATGGGTGCATTGTCTACAGAGATGGTGAGTTTTCCCCGCCCAGGGGCTAAGCCAACTCTCACCCACATCTCATAGAGACCACTGGAACCAAGTTCGAACGGAATGTCAATTTTATTCTTTCCACATGTCGTTAAAGTGTCTCCGCCCAGAACAAAAGCACCTGTCGTCCTAAAGGAAGAGCATTGCGTCCAATATTTTGACAGGTTTAGACTTGAAACGCCGTAGTCCCCGGCAAGAATGAGGTTTGCCTTCTTACCCATGGAGACAAACGCCATGTCCAAAACGTCTGAATCTGCGAAGCAGAGCATGTCTGATTTGCTCAGCATTTCCTCCAGAATCGCGGTGCCTTCAATGGTTTTGGGCATAAAAAACATGGAAGTTGTGTTAAAGTTTAAACTGTCAATTTTGGACAACGCCTCAAATGCTTCCGGGCCTCCCAATATGAGCATGGAATGGTTCACTGCGAATGTTCTGGATGATAAATAGTTGTTTTTGAGGATTATTGCCGTTTGATTGTAAATGACATCGTATCCTTTCTGGTTCAGGAAGAATTCGCGAGTGTTGTTGGTCGTGTAGGAAGGAAGAACAATGTAATCATATGCAAAAGTTCCTAGAATCTTGAACAGATTCTCAGTCAGATGTTCCCTTGCGAGTTTGAACCTGAAATAGTCGAGGAGCTTTCGAGCTTCAGCGTCCCATCCACCATCCTGAAGAACTGGCTTATCATGAATAAAAGAACTGTCAAAACCTATGTCATGAGTCCAACCTATACTCGTCAACATTCCCGAAGATGCAAAATCGGACTCTCCATTCGCTGGATCGTTCCATTCAGCTGGACCTCTGGAAACCGAAATAACCTTGTAGTCGCTGGATTGATAGGCGAGCCATTCGTAAGGAGCCAAATATTGGCTGGATGGCGTGTAAACCTGCAAGCCATTTGATAGGAAGAAGGTGGAGGAAAAGGGGCCTGTCAGGAATATTAATGCTAAGAGAACTACGCACAATGCGTAAATGAGGCGGCGAATTTTTTTGAGAAAAGCGTTCACTCCTTTGAACGAGACACTAAGTCTCGTGTTTGAAGATTGGTTATTTGTTTTCACGCTTACTTCAAAGTACTTGTCATGGTTCAGTGAAGATTTGCCTTTGACGTAGTTTGTCAAGTAGAAAACTAGGAGTGATATGAAGAAGGCGTGAGAGAACGCGGTCATCATGACCCATCGGCTAGCTGCTCTAAACACTGCGAAGTGTGGGATGTTGAACCATGCCCAGGTGAAGATTTGCCCAAATGGTGGATGAGGACCTTTTGCGATGAAAATGGCGATAAGCATGGACAATGCAAAGAAGCATGTGTAACGGTCTAGGCGGATTAGGAGCGTGCAATACGCTATGATGAATATTACTAGGAGAAAGGAGTATAGTGGCAGCTCCTGCACGCCTAGTTCCGTGTATAGATCAACGAATCCGACGTATCCCCACTGCTCCACGGCGCGCAAGGTAAAGGCATCATTCAGGTTCGGATAACTTGAACCCAAAGAGTCCTCAAGCGGATACTGGTATGACGAAGCAAAATAGGGCGAACGAATGTTAGACAAGAAGGGAATAAGGAAAAATGCGGACAATGCAAAGACAACCACCGCGGATATTGCAGTGACTTTCAAAAATCTGTGTAGACGCGTTTTCCAACTTTCAGGTTTTGATGGAAACAATAGAAAGAACAGGGCAAAAATCGCTAGGAAAACTCCGTAAACCACTATGCATTCAGGGTGAAAACCTGTTACAAAAAGGCTTAGTCCTAGGCTGGAAAGGGCGATGTCCTTCATTTTGCCGCTTTTCAAGGCGTTATCTAGAAAAAGGAAAACCAGCGGAGCCAAAGCGTAGCTAAACAGTATGTCAGCATGTGCTTCAGTTAACTGCGAGAAGAGCCACTGGTTTAGAATGTAAATCAATGATCCTGCAAGTGCGGCAATGTGTTTGTGCGTGTATTTGTAGGCAAAAATGTACATGGAAAAGGCGGCAGTCAAATAAGAGGAGAACATGAAAACTTTCACAGTCCACGATGGATCTCTGAAAATCTGGTAGGCTAACGCCAGAAAAAGATCCATGGAGTTTATTCCTTCTACGAATCCGAAGGAATGAGGTCGCCAAATGTAGAGCCATCTGAAATCCTTCCCATACAAATAGGCTCGAGAAACAAATCCCATTACATCCCCGCCTGCTGGCCATTCTGTGTTTAAGAAGAAATTTCTGAATATTACAAAGGATATTAGGGTCAAGATTGTGAAATTCGCTATGAGGAGCTTGTGGTTTGACAGTTTAGTCGTTAAGGTTCCGAGGCTGGATTTTCTTGGAAACTGGCGAATCAACTGTGTAGAAATTCCAGCAAAGTATGCGACTAATTCCAAAGTCTTCATGAAGACAAAGCTTAAGAGGAGTCTCAGATTTCCGAACATTGCCCCGGTCATTCTAAGCGATTCAAATCGCAATGTTGCGTATCGTTTCACGGTTTCCTGTGGGTTTTTCCTTATTGATTTTGGGAGAACCTTTCCATAGTAATATGCTTTCGATAAGATGCTGTAGAGGGAAGGACTGCCTTCCAAATGAAATAGTTCCGCGTTGACTTTTTCAATTTTGTAGGCTAGTTTCTTGAATCTTTGGGCTAGGTCAAAGTCTTCTCCAAAAACTAGGCTTTCGTCGTATCCTCCACTTTCGAGAAAGGCGGTTTTTCTGAAGAAGCGTGGGGCATCCATGAGTTCAGTTAAGCCAGATAAGGAGTCTCTTTCTGTTTTTCTGCATGTGCCCAGTGAGCCTGTGCCTATGCTTTTTAATGGGATTATTATCGCATCTGCACTTGTTTCGTTGTATTGGCTTATGCATTCTTCAACTAGTTTGGGGGCTAAGGTCATGTCTGAATCTACGAAAAGTAGAAATTCACCACGTGCCTCTTTTGCGGCAGAGTTTTTTGCTGTGCTTCTCTCTTTTGTTATGGACAGTAGTTTTGTGTTGAATTGTTTGGCTATTTCTGTGGTTTTGTCTTTGCTGTGGCGGTCTATGACTATGGTTTCTATGGGCGTGTAGGTTTGGTTTTTGATTGATTGTAGGCATTGTTTGATTGTGTTTTGTGAGTTGTATGTGGGCACTATTATAGATACGAGTGGCTGTTCTGTGGTCTGCTCCATCAATTCTCCTCAATAAAGGTCTCGGGAAAGCTTGGCTTATGAGTTTTCTTTCAAAAATTGAACAAAATTCAGACTCCGAACAAAAACAACAAAACACCATCTAAAGATTAGCTCTCGCATAGTGAACGCAAGTAACGCCTCATATGCTTTCGGGCAATAGTATGTTTGGATTTGTATTAATTAGAAAAAAGAGGAACTGAAGTTTATGGTCTATCGCTTTTTCACGATTACGATGCTGTCGATTGTGATGTGTGGAATGGAGTTGGCTTCGTTGTTTGCCATTATAGTTTCTTGAAGGTCCAGTATGGTGAATCCTGGATTTGTAGCCTCAAAGTTAAGTGTTGCTAGTATCATGCTTCCGTTGAATGAAGGCGCTGGATACAGGGCCACCAGCATTGTAGAATATCTTCCATGTGTTGCGTTGAAATTGTTCTCTATACCCATGCCAGCTGTGAATACGTTTTCACCCCAGTTGTCAGGGATATGTATCTGGACTCCTGTACAGCTTAGAACAGTGTTGTTCCAGTAAATTTTGAACTGCCAGCCTCGGAGATCTGTGACATTAAACAGGACCACATTGACTGAAAAAGTTTCACCGTTGGACACAATTTGTAGAGTTGGATGCGTGAAGATTATGGTTTCGGTGGAGACAGGAATTGGCGGATCCGAATAATATTTGTCCATTGCAAGCCCCACAAATGTCATGTCGATAATGTCGATCACTAGGTCGTTGTTTAAGTCTGCAAGTGGATTCCAGTTTGGATCGCCCGGTTCGGAGCCGAAGGCGCTTGCAATGATAGTGGCATCTAATGTGTCTACTATGTGGTCTTCGTTGATGTCTGAAGTTTTGAGGTTGGTAAATCCGAAGTATGTTTCCATTGAGAACAAGCCGTCCCTTGAAGTTAAACCGCCGCCAGAGTCTAGCTGGTCAGCTTCATTGCGATAAGTTGGTAAATCGTTGAAGTTGTCGTCAAGCCAAGGCGTTTCAAGTCCAGCTAAGCGCGCAAGGTCGTTATACCAAGCGTATTCCCAAGCCTCCCACATAGACACATAACCATCATTATCATAGTCTGCATCAGCATAGACAGGCGGATTCTCGTGAACGACGCTGTTGCTGGTCGTGTCATAATGCGTTTCTTGGCCGTGCAATGCATCTATAAAAGCCTTTGACCAATAGCTATAAGAGTCATATTCGGGGCCATATGAGTAACTTGTTTCACTACTGGCGGACATAATTATTCTCTTGTTAGCACTTATGTCATCGATTAGACCACCAGAGAAGCAACTTAGGTTTCCCACAAGACATCCTTGTTTAACAAAGATTAGCTTTGCATAGCTCAAGGTGTTAAGGTCGCTTGCAAGCTCGTCATCCCAGTACGAGCCATCCTGAAGTTGCGCACATTCATCGATGCCTACCCAGTTATTGGTGTTACCGTTTCCATTGAGATCTATGCCCACAATCCACCGATCCAAATTTGTATCTTCCCCATCACTGAAAAAATTGTCAAGCGTCCCATCGTGATTAGCATCAGCATCAATCGCTATGTTACAGCAATCGTCTCTATCAGGATCCATAAGTATATCATCAGCCAAACTATCACCATCCAGATCCTCAAGATCATCAAATTGACCATCAATGGTTCCATCATTGTCGTAATCAAATTCGATATATGCATCAGCATCAAGATTGCGCACGCGATCCCATGGCGGGCTATCATCGTCTCGAAGATCATAGAGGGCATTCAGCAACCAGCAATACTCTCGAAACGTGCTCTCTCGGACTTCCTGGCCTTCATCACCACTTGCGTCGAACCTACCACCCTCCATTGCATAGGGTAATTCATGATTCCATTCAGTACTGTACCCGCCTCCATGGCTACTGAAATAAATGAATATAATGTCGTTTCCAGTTGAATGGGTACGAAGCCAATTGGTGATTGCTGACCTGACATTAGCTCTTGTTGATAGGGCATTAACACCAGGACGGGTAGTATTGACATCCAAATAGTATATGCCAGCGAATGCGTAGTGATCATGTAGCACATGATACATATACTGGGTATCGTTCGAAAAAGTACCTTCTGTGCTTCCACAAACTATGAGTGCCCAAAGCTGTTGCGGATCCTGCGCTTGTACAGTAGAAACAATCCCGAGAAAAGAAGCGCTTAGCATTATTGAAATAATTGCTATGGTTATCCCGCTTTTCATTTTGTCTCTTCTCCTTTGATTTGTTCCTTTTGATATTTGGAAGTTTACTTTATAAGTTTTTTCTTAGGTCAAATAAGAAGGTGACTGTTTAAAACCATAGAATTATATGTGCCAGTATCATCATTGAGGAATGGTGTAAGTATATGCGTAACATAATGTCTTTCAAAATTCAGCGGTACATTCCAATAGCTCTTGTGAGTTTGCTTACTATCTCAATAGCCCTAAACGTGTACGCTTACTTAAAAATAATTGAACCTTCACCTGAAAATGGGATTGAATACGGGATCAATGCTCTGATTATTAGAGATGTACAAGGTGGAATGGGAACACTGGCCATTGCGGTAGAGCACCGTGTAGGGTTCAGTTTCGAGTATGAAATGCAATACGTAAGTGTGCCACGTACATTCAACCTCTCTATTATTATCTTGCTTTGGGAACCTTACACAGGCACATCTTCATATCCTTTCACTATCAAACTTTATGAACGCCCACTATACGGAGAGTACTCAAGTACATCTACAGCGGAAAAAGACATAATTGTACAAAAGGACAAAGATGCAATGTATGTTAATACACGTACCGTATTGACTGTTACTGCACCGCTAGACATGGGGATATACATATATAAAGTCGCGATAGGAGGTTCACTGGTTTATGAAGTTGAGTTTCCCATTTTGGCAGTCTAGAAAGGTGAGCCTTCAAGACCGTAAGTTTTAAGCAGATATCTGAAATTAAGAGTTTGGTGTGAAATGTTTTGCATGTTAACTGAGAGGACGTACCTTAAACATGATTTGTTCTTGTGAATATTGTTCCAAAGCTTAGTATTATAAGGACGAAAATCTTCATTAACACATTGTGGGAGAGTTTGGTAATGGAGCATTTTAAATATATCCGAAACCGAAAGAGTATAATAATTCTGCTTCTAGTTTGCCTTGTTCTATCAATAGTTTTGAATGTTTACCAATATTTGAGTCACTTTGATTCAGCCAAGGCTCCGTATGTTTATAGAACTAGCGCTTGGGTATCGGACGATATATTGGGTATGGGAGGGATAAGTATTTTCTTGAGTAAAGGATTGGTTGTTTATCCTAATGAACAGTTTAATGTTACTGTATCTATAGAAGCTTGGGAACCTTATGTTGGCGAAGGAACGTGGAATATCTCTTTCAGTCTTCATAATCGTGCACTATACGATGAATACTCAGATATTCCTTTAATAGAGAAAAACATAACAATGCATAAAAGCAAAGATGCAATGACCGCTTCAGGCTCATCAGGCACACTTACACTTACAGCGCCTTCTACCTTCAGAATCTGGATCTATCGAGTCTCTACTGGCGTTCCAAGCGGGTACTGGTTAGAATTCCCTATGGTGACTTCCCCATATAGCGGTGTAATACCTATAACCGACCTTATACCATCAACTGGGAAGCAGGTCTGGTGAAGGCAGCATTGATACTCAAAAGTCTCTTGCAAAAGCTCGTGGCTATGTTGCTTCTCGTCTTTCACTCTATTCCTGTTTATGCTTGCATAGCAAATCCGTTAATCGGCATGATCATGCCCGTTGGTGTCGAGTGGGTGCTTTTGTCTCCATGGAATCCCTTTTACTCGTTCTATGAAACCAGATGGCTCGTCTTCAACAAGATCAGCATACCCAATCTATATGACATAAATCTTAACACCCTTGTTGGATGGAGCCTATTCGCAATAGGCGTTTTTATTTTCTCAGTGGCTGCCTTCCAATTCTTCATAAAACGGAAGAAAGGCTTTGTCACAGCAGGCTTGTACTCGAAAGTGAGGCATCCACAGTATCTAGGAATAATAATCGCGACCCTCGGTTTCACCTTCACAAGCGAAAGACCAATGGCATGGATCGCATGGGTCAACCTCACCTTCCTATACCTCCTGCTCGCAAAAGGCGAAGAAAAAATCTTGGAGAAAAACTACCGAGGAGAAATCCAAATGTATAAGCAAAACGTACCTTTTATCCTACCGTTTCTACCCTCAAATATCACCGGAAAACTCCCAACACCAAAATCAAAACTCAGAAAATGGCTAATCCTACTCCTCATTTACCTCGCAACAATGACCATAGCATGGCTAATCCTAAAACAATTCTCATACAACCCCGGCCCATTCTGGCAATGACAAAAACCCATGAAGACTATCAGAAAATACAACTATAATTAATCTATCTTCTGCTCACTTTTCGATCCAGAGGTGTGGCTAAGAATTTTGAAGCTTTATTCTTGATTCATAATGTTTAAACCAAAACTTGAAAGAAGATACGGTTTGATTCGAACCGTAGGTGAAATATTGTGAAGACGAAGTTATGGTCTCCTATTTGCTTATTGATTATGCTTACGGGCATGTTTGCCTTCATGACTAGCTCCTTTATGTTCTCTGCTGATGCAGCTCACATGCAAGGTCACATTGTTCAAAATACAGTGTGGACTTTGACAGACAGCCCCTACGTAATCATCGGCAACGTGACCATAGACCCAAATGTGGCATTAACTATTGAGTCAGGTGTTTTCGTCAAATTCGGAGGCAACTTTTCGTTTATTGTGGAAGGAACGCTTTATGCGATGGGAACAGCTGAAAAACCCGTCACATTTACTTCGAACAAGCTCTCTCCGACGCCTGGAGACTGGGGAACCATCAAATTTACGAGCAACACGGTTTCAACACTGGAATATTGCCATGTTGAATACGCAACAGACGGTGTGACCGTTGAAGATGGAAGCGTGTCGATAACTCACAGCGAAATAAGCCACAACCTTCTAAATGGAATATACATATTTGGCAGCGTCAACGTGAATGTTGTTGAAACTAGCTTAGAAGCTAATGCCAATGGCATATTCGCAGGCGGAGATGCTTCAGGAATAGTGATTCAAAGGAACCAGATATTTCTGAACAGTGAAAACGGAATATACCTTTATGCTAACGAGTCAACGCAAATCGACAGCACTTCGATTCTTGATAATGTGGTCTCCGCTAATCCTGTTGGGATTTATGTCTATGGCTTAGTCCGTGCAAGCATAATGGGAAATTCCATAGCGTACAACGATTTGGGAATCTTGTACAGTAACGCCACGGACATTATGCCTTTGGAAGGCAATGATCTCTATGGAAACAGCATCAGCGCCCGTGCTCAATTCAGCGATTCTGTGAGTGCTGAACACAACTATTGGGGAGACCCAAGCGGACCGTACCACGTATCCATGAACCCCAAAGGGAAAGGCAATACTGTGGAAAGCAACGGGACTGACCTAGATTTTCTGCCTTTCTTAACTATAAACAATAGCTACATTAATCAGGCGCCTGTCGCAAACCTCGTCACAGACAAGCAAGTAGTGGCGCCAACTGACGAAGTGACGTTTATCGCTGCTTTTTCAGAAGATGACAGGCAAGTTTACCAGTACTTTTTTGACTTCGGTGACGGAAGAAACAGCGGATGGACAACAACATCAATTTTCGTGTACAAATACGATTCAATAGGAACGTACGAAGCCACATTAACAGTTATGGACGACTTTGGCGTGGCAAGCGTCAACACTGCAAGCGTGACGATGAACGTAAGAGATGATCTGCTTCCATTGAATGTGGACTTAACGCTGAATACCACTACCGTTACTTATGGAGAGCAAATCTCTCTTCTAGCTCATGTCACGAGTGAATCCAATGCCATTGAGAATGCTGCAATCACGATTTTGCCTATAAAAGAGGGAACAGTCCTCACTTACTTTGACTACACGGATGCGACTGGATACTTTACTGCAACTTTCACGGCTCCAAACATAACTCAAGTTACCAACATCAGAATAATCGCCATAGCTTCCAAGGATGGCTACGTTCAGACTTCCAACTACGCTTATCTGCATGTTTTGCCTCCACTTTTGGTCCAGATGAACGTCGAACAGGATGTGCTCAAGTCTGAAGAGACAACCAATATCACCATCCAAGTTACTTATGAAGAACAACCTGTAGTCGATGCTGATGTGTGGCTGTCATTTGATGTCGCAGGAGACGTGTCAACAATGTCTTTGCAGACAGACGTTGATGGTTTGGCTTCGACTTTGTTCACGGCAACTTCAACATCAATCCCATTGAACGTAGCTGTTTCTGCGACGGTAACGAAAAGCGGCTACATCCAAGGAGAAACGCAGGGGCAGATTAGCGTGGAGCCCAAGTTATTGGACGTCAGCATAACAGTTGCACCGGATACTCTCCTTTCAGAAGAAGCTTCAACCATAGAAACCCTTGTTACATATGAAGGAAGCCCCTTAGAAAACGCAGAGGTTAGCGTATCATCGGACTCGGGAGGCAGATTTTCCGTCGCAAACAAATTGACAGACGAAGATGGAAATGCAACATTCATATTCACGTCTCCGGCAGTCGCAGAGAACACAACTGTCACAGTTACAGCTACTGTGAATAAGCTTGGCTACGTCGTTAAGAACGGAACAGTAACAATATTGGTTACGCCTGGCAAACTCACAATGCTGCTCATGTCGGATTCTTCTCAGTTAGAACCGAGGAAAGCGGCTAACATAACAGTTTATGTGAAGCACGATCAAACGCCAGTGGCAAACGTCATGGTTTCAATAACTGCTGAGACTGGAACATTTTCTGGCACAAGTGGCTTGACAGACGCTAATGGTTTCTGTTCATTTATCTTTACGGCTCCTGAAACGACTTTAGCGCGGAGCATTACGGTTGTGGCGAACGCTTCGAAGCTTGGATTCGTAGGCGATGGTAAGCAGGTTACGATACAGGTAATTCCGAAGGCAGAGGAGTTCTGGTCTCTTACAACGATTCTGATGATTGTCATTCCGATCGTGATTGCGGTGGTAGTGGTGGTTTTGGTGAAGATGAAGATTCTTGTGATTTCGTTGAAAGAAGAGGGAGCGGAATAGAAGGAGAAAGTGTATAGTAAGACGTAATATTTAATAGACTCTACACGTTCATAAAATGACTGCACAGGAGAAGACAAATGAAAAAAATACAGATCAAGGACGCACTAGCCAAACTAAAACACATAAAAATCAAAATCAACATTCTAAGAAGCGAAAAAATACCCATCCCGCCCCCACCGCCAAAACCAGTACCCAGAGGATACAAAGTTGTCGACAAATATCCACTCTATGAACCATTCGCACACGTCGCAATCGTGCTAAGCCCGAAAACAGGCGAACACAAATACATCCTAGACGAGTTGCAACTTGATCCTTTAGAAAAAAGCGTTTACCATCGCATTCTAGAGATACTGCTCGCAGAGATAGAATCACCTAAAGAGGAAATCCTTGATCCTAGAAAGTTTTTCGCAGAAGAAGCCAAAAAAATAGTTGACAAATATCGCATTAGCTTAGGTTGGCTACCGGACGTTTCATGGTACAAAATTCTCTACCATGCAGAAAGGGACCTAGTTGGCTTCGGCAAAATTGACCCGCTTATGAGAGACCCAAACATTGAAGATATTTCATGTGACGGTGTCAACAAGCCTGTCTATATCTGGCATAGAAACTATGAAAGCCTCGAAACAAACCTCGAATTCGAGGACGACGAAGAACTTGACAACTTGGTTGTCAAACTTGTACACATGTCTGGCAAACATGTAAGCTCAGCCTTTCCCATAGTAGATGCTTCGCTGCCAGGAAAGCACAGGCTATCAGTGTGTTATAGGCGCGAAGTCACGCCGTTCGGAACAGCCTTCACTATTAGAAAGTTCAGAGAAGACCCATACTCAATAATAGACCTGATAAACATAGGCACTTTTTCCGAGGAGATGGCAGCATATCTCTGGTTATGCCTTGAAAACCGAACATCAATAATGGTGTTGGGCGGAACAGCAGCTGGAAAAACAACTGCCCTAAACGCTCTTGCCTGTCTAATCAAGCCAGGAAGCAAAATAATCACAATAGAAGAGACAGCCGAGCTTAACTTGCCACATGAAAACTGGGTTTCACTCATCGCCAGACAAAGCTATGGCTTAGGCGGAAGCAACGTCGGCGAAGTAGCGCTCTTTGATCTGGTCAAAACTTCAATGAGGCACAGGCCAGACGTGCTGATCGTGGGCGAGGTAAGAGGTCAAGAGGCATATGTACTGTTTCAAGCCTTGGCGACTGGACACGGCGGAATGTGCACTATGCACGCCGAAAACTTGGATTCAGCCATTAAACGTTTGACGCAGAAACCGATGGATATTGCGCCAGCCTATATTCCGTTGATGAACATTGTCTTGTCGATTCAAAGGGTTCATCTCGTTAAAGGCGGCGAAAAAAAGGCATTTAGGCGTGTTATCAGCGTCAACGAAATAGTGGATTATGAAGACTACAGAGACGCTTTCAATTGGCAGCCAGCCAAGGACATCCATTCACCACATTTTGATAAAAGCTTGCTTTTGTCGTCAATATCTCAGCGGGTTGGCTCCACCAAAAAAGAACTAATTGAGGAAATAAACAGGCGCAAAGATGTGCTTCATTGGATGCGAGAACGAAATACAAGAAGCTACAAAGAGGTGGCTGCGATAATTGCGGAATATTACTCTAGACCTAAACAAGTTTATGATACTATTCTTGCTGGAGAGGAGGTTAAGGTAACTGCCGTTTCTAAAAACCCTTGAGGCGTGGTCTTTCCGCATATTCGGGAAAATAGCGCCTTCTTTCTTAAAAAACATTTTTGAGTTTAGACGCTATTTGGAAAAAGCAAAAATCAAGATGTACCCTGAAACGTATGTTTCCTTAATGCTCTTAATTGCAGTGTTTACGCTTCCAGTTACTATAGTATCCATAATAATTCTGTATTTCTATGGATTCATGCCAATTGTGTTTTTGGTTCCGCTTCCATTCTATGTCATTATTGGATTTCTGTTGATTCCAATGTCTAAAGCAAGTGACAGAGCAAGCAATTTGGAGAGAGAAATGCCCTTTGCCGCCGCCTACACGAGCGTCATGGCATCTGGAGGCATCGCGCCGTATACGAGTTTTAAGCGCCTTTCAGAGGTTGAGCTTATGCCTGCAATGCGAAGTGAAGCGAGAGAAATAATAAAGGACGTGGAGATTTTTGGAATCGACCCGTTAACAGCAATAGAAAACGCAGCAAAGAAAAATCCGTTGGATGTTTTCAAAGATTTTCTGTCAGGATATTCTTCCACAGTCATAATCGGCGGAGATATTGGACACTTTCTGGAAAGAAAAGCAGAAGATATTTTCAAAACCAGAGCGATGCGTGTTAAGGCTGCCGCTGAACGACTCGGAATGCTATTGGAAACTTTCATAATAGTGATGGTTTTGATGTCTCTTTGCTTCTACATTCTGTTCAGCGTTGAATCCATTTACAGCGTTGGAGGCATGTCGATGTATTCCGGCATAATTTTGTATACTTATCTGTTTACGCCAATGCTTTCGATGGTGTTCATTTATCTGGCGCACAGTATGCAACCCAAAACACCCGTAGTGGAAATGCGTCCGTACAAGGTGTTTGTAGTTTCTGGTTTGGTTGCTATGATGCTGTTTATGTTGCTGACGGATTTTATGGGATTCGTTGAAGTTCCCTTTTTCAGCTCGCTTAGAACAGTTATTGACTTGCCAGTGGCGATTGCTATAGCGCTTTTTGTTGCTACAGCGCCAGCGGCCATCGTGCACAGCAAACTTTCAACTAAGAAGTCTAGCATGGAGCGGGGCATTAACAGCTTTTTGAGGGATTTGACGGAAGTTAGAAAAACAGGTTTGTCGCCAGAAAAATGCATTGAGAGCCTCGCTAGGCGCGATTATGGCGTGTTCACTAAGGAATTGCGCAAGATAAGCTCCGAGATTTCGTGGGGTGTGGCCATTAGAAAAGTGATAATGGATTTTGTGAAGCGTACTAAAAGTTGGATGACTCAGATTGTCATGTTTCTGCTGGTTGAGACGATAGATGTTGGTGGTGGAACGATTGCCATGATAGAGTCGCTGACGAGGTTTAACAATTTGACTCAGGAGGTTGAGAAGGAAAAGAAGATGGCGGTGCGTCCTTACATTTTGCTGCCTTATTTTGCTGCGATTCTGCTTGTGGCAACCACAACGATGATGATAGGTTTCACGTCTGGCACGCTTGGAGTCGCTGCAGTGGGCACACCAAAGGACATGAGCCCTATGGTTACAACTTTTGTTACTTCAAGCATTTTCCATAGCTATTTGATTGGTTTGGTTGCGGGTAAAATAAGCGAAGAATCCGTTGCGGCTGGCTTCAAGCATGCAGCGATTCTGGTTATAGTCGCTGTGTTGGCTGCGAAGCTTGTTCCTATGTTTGTGAAGATTTAGGGAGGAAAAAGATACGGATTTTGCCCTATCGCAATGTCGCGTTTCTTCTCATGTGTTTGAGGGTTGTGCTGATGGTTATCGTAAGACAGTAGACTTAATATATAAGAACACGACTCTATATTATGACAATAGATTGAATCCAAAATTCGAAAGTAGGGACGGTGTAAAAGCTGTTTAGACACTTCACCAAAAACAAACGAGGAGTAAGCCCCGCTATCTCGAGTGTCATAATGGTAGCGGCTGTCGTCGCCGTGGGCTTATCCGTCGTAGCTTGGACTGCTAGTACTTTTTCTTCACAACAGCAGCAAACCAGCGCGTTCTTCTCAGACAGAAGCCAAATAATACAAGAAAACTTTGTGATTGAAGACGTTTGGTTCTATACTGGCGGCGTCAATGTTACCTTGAGAAACGTTGGCACAGTCGGTATGACTGTTGCAGCAATTGATTTTAATGGAACAAATCGTTTGGCTGCAGCCCAGAGCATCTTGATAGGAGAAGCAAAGACCATTACGATAACTTGGACGTGGACATCAGGATACTACTACCTTGTAGTGGCCTCAGCTAGGGGGCAGCAGATCAGAGAATTTTATAGCACTTGGGGTTAGTGTGAGAAAATGAAGCCTTTTATTAAGAACAGACGCGGGCTGAGCACGGTCATAGGTGCTATCTTCTCTGTCGTAGTTTTTCTAGCGGGCTTCAGTTTCATACTGTGGGAAGTGACACAGTACGATACTCATGCGCAGGTTATCAACGAAAGAAACCGTTTAGACCAGGACAAAAAAAACGAAATAATAGAAATCTTGGACCCATACATAGAAGACACCGAGTTGAGTTTCTCAGTCACCAACAAAGGATCTGTCACGGCGCACATAGTTAACATATGGATCACGAAATATAACGGTACAACCGCAATTCTGCATACAGGACCCATATCAAACAGCACTTACATCAATCCAGGAAGCACCGTCATGTTCACAGAAACTCCTCCTTCACTTGATCCAGAAAAAACCTACTTGATCAAAGTTGTCACCGAAAGGGGAAACGTAGTGACAAAAATGTTCGAGCCCGCGGTTGCCCCTGGCACAGGGGGCGACATTAACGCAGGGCCGTTTGTTTTAATATTCAGCGACACGTCGTTTCAGTATACGAGCAATAACAATCCCACTGTTCCTCAGGTAGCGTTTGAGATAGATAACGACCGTACAAATATCCTGTTCTGGATAAAAATACAGAACCAAGCTGGAAAAGCCATCAGGATTTGTAATCAATCCTTCTTCTTAGTTGAGGTCAGAGAATTAGGTTCAGGCGGTGCTCCAGGCAATACGGAGGACGAACGTTATTTCCACATAACTAATTCAACAAGCACATCCTCGAGTTTAGTAGCCTACAATCCTGACTACAATCAGATGATCGCCAGCGGTGAGACTGCAATCCTGAAGTTTGGAGCCTCAAGCGTGGGAGGCACAGGCTTCTTGAGCTACCCCCTACGCAATGGCGGTACCGCTGGTCATGAAACCTATGCGAACCTACTTTGGACCTTCCTCGTAATTTTTTGGAAGTATGAAGGAGAGGGGAATAGGTTCGGACAAACCATCACATACACCGCTATTCGAGCTACGCCTTAGAATAAGGCATAGAAGGCATAGATTGATACAGTAGGAAGTTAGATGAAAAGTCACTCTCGCAAGTCCTGCATAGCAATCTCCGTGGCTTCAATCTTATTGCCTCATTTTTTAGTAGTTCTAACCCAAGCAGTTCCAATGTGGGATATTCAGATTGTGGATGAGGCTGGAGACGTTGGCTGGGACACTTCTATTGCATTAAGTTCGAGTGGTAACCCTCACATAAGCTATCTTGACTATACAAACCACGATCTTAAGTATGCCAGATGGACAGGGTCAACATGGGCAACTCAGACTGTAGATTCAGGTGGAGACGTTGGCTGGGACACTTCTATTGCTTTGGATGCAGGTAATAATCCGCACATAAGCTACACTGACGATATGAATCAAGATTTGAAGTATGCAAAGTGGACAGGATCGACTTGGAGTATTCAAACTGTGGACTCGGCTGGTGATGTCGGCTGGCACACCGCTATTGCTTTGGATTCGAGCGGCAAACCGCACATAAGCTATCTGGATTATACAAATGGGGCGTTAAAGTATGCAAAGTGGACTGGTTCAACATGGGCAACTCAGACCGTGGATTCCGCTGGTGATGTTGGTTGGTATACTTCTATTGCTTTGGATTCAGGTGGAAAGCCACACATAAGCTATTATGACCAGACTTATGAGAATCTGAAGTACGCCAGATGGACAGAAACAACATGGGCAATTGAAACTGTGGATTCCGATTGGCGTGTCGGAGAGTATACTTCCCTCGCTTTAGATTCCAATGATAATCCACACATAAGCTATTATGCCTACACGAATGAGAGTGAACAGTTTGGCTATCGGTACGGCGAGTTAAAGTATGCCAAGTGGACAGGAACAACATGGGATATTCGAACGGTAGTGCCAGCAGGATACGCTATCGGGACAAATTCGCTTGCTCTGGACGCCAATGATAATCCACATATAAACTACCAAGCTGAAATGTACGATTCTGCAACTAAGAAATACATCAACATCTTGAAGTATATTACGTGGACTGGATCAGCATGGGAAACGCAGATTGTGGATTCAAATGAAGGCGTCGGCAGTTTTTCTTCTCTCGCCCTCGATTCCAACGGCAACCCCAGCATAAGCTACTACGACAGCACGAATGGCAATTTGAAGTATGCCCAACTGATCACGACAATGCCAACTACATTAACGGTCAGATGCGAACCTAGCACCGTTAACAAGACAGTTTCTGAAACAGCAACCATAAGCGGAACATTCACCAGCGGAGGATCAGGTGTGGCGAATAAAACAGTCAAACTGTATCGATCAGATGGCTCCTATTGGGTTTACATTGGCAAAGCCACAACATCGGCTGACGGCTCCTACACTTTCGCGTGGACAGCGCCGAAAGACCTTCCAAACGGCAATTACGCCATAAAAGCAGTGTTTACTGGAGACTCAGACTATCCTGAATGCTCCGCAGAAACAAGTCCAATAGGCGTGTTAATTGTGCCAGAATACTTTTCAGGTGCCCTGCTCGCATTGTTAACATTTTTCATCACAATAATAGCCATTTGGAAACGCAAAGCATCCTGCACGCGTTAATGGCGATGTTGGATTAGTCTCTCGGAAGATAGAAACGCCTTCCGTGCAGAACCCAGCTTTACGTGTTTATTTTCAATGTAGATTTTGGTTTCATAAGATTAAATAGGTAATCTGAAGATTTCCTAAACAAATGCAAAGGTGAACATGTGTTGAATATAAGTATGTTAAGATCCAAAAAAGCCATATCACCAATACTCGCAACATTACTACTCATCGTCATTGCAGTCGCAGCCATAGTCGTCACATACGCTTGGATAATGACTTACATGAGCAGCGCAGGACAACAAGCAGGCGTGCAGATATACAAGGGAAACGTGAGGTTTTATGATGACGGAACA
>DATBWI010000049.1:0-6217 GCA_036514855.1 Bathyarchaeia archaeon
GCTCATACCCGCAGTCCTGTCGCTTGTCGCTGGGCGATTTAAATTCTGTGATAATGTGCCTATAGTTCCTGTGCTCCAACTGCAAGAATTTCTGGATCAACTGCCCGCCTACGTGGAATCGCTTAAATACTTTACAAAACAGCTATCCAATCAGCTCAACGGTTGTGCCTAGAGCTTGACCTGGAACGCCCTTTCTAAATCTGGCCAAGACTAAGCCTTTCTTCCCGTGCAAAGACGAAATTTTCCCGATAATCATATTTTTTCCGCTGTGCCAAACTACTTTCTTTCCGACAAGCTTGCCAGCTTCCGAAACGCTACTGGCCTGTTCAAACTTGATTATGCATTCCTTGGATCTTTGGCTTCTAGGGCCAGTTCGATAGTTGACTATTACTCCTTGGATTGACTGAGTCATGTATTTTCACCAATTCATTAACGATCTCTCCTCAGAAGTGGAGATGACTAATTAAATCTGTTTCGGTTCTTTCAGCTCATGACAATATTTCCAGGATCGGTTTCTTGGCAAATCTGACGGCTGGATATAAGGCTAAGAGGAATATGACTGCAAAGGCTGCGAGTAACAATCCTGCTATTTCAAAAATTGTGTAGGGTGTGATGAGCGGTTTCGGAACCAAAATCAGCATGGTGATGATTGTTCCAAATGCAATTCCAATGGCGCAGCTTGACAGCAGAACCATCAGGCTCTGTGCAGAAACGATTTTTACAATAGTGTTAGGCTTCGCACCAACGGCCCTTAAAACGCCGAATTCTTGACGTTGCTCAGCAATCGCCAACATGACATACGCTATTAAGCATAGTGACGCTGATGCCAAGGAAAACAATGGTACAAACATTATCAGGGACCATGAAAAACCCAGAAAATTCAAGCATTTCTCCAATATTCCATTAAGCTCGACGACTTCAAACTCAGAGTTTATGCTTTTAACTTCAGCCTCTACCTCATTCAATATGCGTGTGTAATTCTCTGAGGTAATTTCTATCATGACCATGTTGGGTTCAGACAAGCCTGTAACATTCTGCAGGGCTTTCAGGGGCACATAGGTGACGTTTCCGTTGTTCACCGGGTCTAGACAAACACCGACTACAGCGAAATCACTATTAAATAATCGTATGCTTTGTGCTAGGGGCATGGAGAAAAGATTTCGACCTAGAGAATCTCCCACAACAGCTTCTAAGGCTTGATCTTCGCCTAGGAGTCTACCATAAGCGAACCATTTGCTCAGCGTCTTGTTGGGCTCGATGCCCACTATGATTGAGTCTGCTTCTCGATCATCACCTATAGTTATAGTGGCTCCTCTTGAGTCAAAAGTGTAGTTTCGAATTTCCATAACATGAGACTTGAGGACAAGGCGTGCATCGACACCTGACACTTCTGGTATCAAACTCAGTCTGTCCAGCATGTCATTTGACACAAAATAGCTTTCGTTCAGGTAATCAAATTGCGAATCCTCTTCTGTTTCAAAAAAACTTGAAATTAACCTCTCGTATTGATTACGCATGTCTTGGTGTGCAATTAAGACTACGTTTCTTCCGATGGCTTTTTCAACCCAGCTTTTGGTGGTTTGATCGGCAATTATTCCTCCGGCTATGGCTACTGTTATCAGTATGAAGACCGTGGTCAAACATATTATGATTCGAAGAGTCGCCGATTTGCGGCGGAAAAGGTTTCTCATGGCTACTTTTAGCGTTAATCCAGACTTTGAGAGTAAATCAAACCCTGCCTCTTTGCTTAGTCCAAGGTGATACGTCGGCGATATTGCCTTTGCAGGGTCAAGTTTGGACGTGTCAAGAATAGGCTTTAAGCCAAAGATTAAGGAGCATGCGAAGAACGTACCAAACACTAGAATGACAAGCCACAGATTGATTGACTGTTGAACGAATTGAAAACCCATAGTGCCAAGCAGGCTAACTGCGGCAAAATCTGCCACTATCCCTAGCGCGACTCCTAGCAAACAGCCAGCAAATGTGACGATCAAGAGTTCTGTTATGAAATAACCGAAAATCAAATCGTTCGGACATCCCATAGCCTTCATTAATCCTATGTCTCTGATTCGATGAGCCATCATCACAAAGACCATGAAGGAGACGATAATGCCTCCGACAATAAAAATCAAGAACCCAAGGAATATGATAAACTGCGAAAACACCGATGAAAACCCCGGAGTCAACTTGTCTTGCGCCATTGTCAAGATTCCTAAGCCTATTTTTTCGCTAAAAAGAAGTAGAAAAAGCGTCGAAGAAACGCATAATGTCAGGCTGATAAGCACGAGAGCAGTTTGCAGTTTTCTTCGCAGCAAGTCATTTACTGGAAAAGCAGTCTCACTCATCTCGACTTACCAACTTTCCATTTTCAAGGCATAGTTTTTGATCTGCCAAATCAAATATTTGTTCATCATGCGTTGCGATTATTACCGTTTTTCCATCGGCTTTTAGTCTTTTGAGGATTTCAACTATTTTTAGGCTTGTTTTCCTGTCTAGATTCCCAGTCGGTTCATCGGCAAGAAACAAAGGCGGGTTGTTTGCCAATGCTCGAGCAAAGGCTACACGTTGCTGTTCCCCGCCGCTAAGTTGCGATGGGAAGTGGCCAGCTCTATGTTTCAAGCCGACAATCTCCAATAGTTCGCTAACTCGTTTCTGTATGTGATCTTCCGGTTTCCTTGTCCACTCCATTGGAAACGCGACATTTTCATATACCGTCAAAGTGGAAACTAGGTTGTAGGATTGAAAAACAAATCCAACAGTGCTGGATCGAAATTCAGACAACAAATCCTCATTCTTGAGCCCCAAATCTTCTCCAAACACAATGAGTGTTCCGCTTGTAGGCTTGTCAATGCCTCCAATAATGTTTAGAAGCGTTGTTTTTCCAGAACCTGAAGGCCCGCTTATGACAACAAATTCGCCCGCGTCAACCTCAAAATCTAAGTCCCTCAAAACCTCAATCTGCATATCGTCAGCTTGATAAACCTTGCACAACGAAGCCGCAACCACCGCAACTTCGGCTTCTTTCACCATTATCTTTCCTCACAATGGAAGTTTCGAGAGATGAAATCAAGAGAATGCCAGTTATAACGATTTTGCCTAGAGGTTAAGGTTTCCTCTGTCTCGCTTAAGAATTCTTGCTTTTTTAGGAATTCTCTTCTTCTCCCAATCTTTCCATTTAATCTCTTTAAAAATCCATTTCTTTCCCAAGTGCGCTGCGAGCACAGCATGTTTGAATTTTTTATCCAATGGAATAAGTTCCTCAAGAAATCTGAAGAGTTTATCAATTTGCTGTTTTGGGAAATAGGCGTAGTATCCGACGTTTTTGACTTCGAAAGCATAGATGTTGGATGCTTTTCTTGCGATAACATCTGGGAGTGGATTGAGGCTCGGATTGCTGACTGGAACACGCACGGCATTGTACCCGTTTTTTACTAGAAGTTTGACAAGGGCATTTTCGCTGTAAAAACCTCTCTTGCGCCACCTTCGGATCGCATCCTTATCAACCTCTCTGTGCATAAGCGTTTCCTCAGGTTCAAGAATTCTTCAATCGACTTATTATCGATTAAGTCTTGAATCTGAGAAATTCTAGAGTTTTCTGCGCTTATAAGTCTGAACTGGAACCTTCAGCATCGGTTTGTCGATTAAACACTCTTTCAAATAATCATCTAAAGTGGCTGCTGGCACAACCTTTGTCTTGTAGTCTCTGATGTTTATTGAGTGATCATAGTTCTTTTGAGGAATAACCACTTTTTTGAATCCCCACGCCTCAGCAGCCTTAATCTTCTCGTAAACTCCACCTACAGCTGTTATCTGGATCAAGTCTCCAACGCCCAAGTTTATTTCTCCAGTTACCGCCACATCCTGCCTTACAGGCTTGCCTTCAATCAACGAGCACAACAGTATGGTCATAGTTACGCCTGCGGATGGACCGTCCACTCCGTAGGATTGTGCGAAATCAATGTGCGTCAAATAGTCTTGAGCGATGTCAAGCCCATATTTCTGCAGAATTACGCTTCTCACTTTGGCAATGCTGTCTGAAATGAAGCTTTGTCCTTTCGCAACTCCGGTTACTTTGTAGTAGCCTCTGAACGGATAGTTTCTAGGAAGCTTGTCTCTCTCAACCATATGCGCTTTGACGTTTAAGACGCTGCCTGTCATTTCTCCGCTGTACGGATCTCTCACAACCGCTAAGCCGTGTATCTGGCCGAGTTTGAATCCTTCAGGCTTTATTTCCAGAAGCTTGCCCCTCTCGCTAATCTCATGCTCCAGTATTTGCCGTTGGATGGTCTTGCAGTGGTTTTCAATAGCGTCTTGAACATGTCGTATTTCGACAACTTCGCAGTTTTCGTTCATTGCGAGGGTTGATGCCGTCTTGATAATAGCGATAAGCGGTCTAAACCTTGTTGTCAATGCGTCTTTCTTGTTGCTTCTTCTTCTGCTCTCTTCCACGATTTCTGTGCATGCCTCTCTGTTGAACGGTATAAGGTTGAAACGTTTTACTTCTTGCGCTATGAACTGGAAATATTTGCGCCTATTCTCCAGAGTGTTGGGCATGTCATTGTTCATTCTGACGACTTTGCCATAGCCGTAAATCCGGTCCATTAACGCTGGGTGAATTTGGCTTATGCTGTCAAAGTTTCCTGCGCCTACGAGGAATGTTATTGCTGGTGCTGGTTCTGTTGAAACTGCCATGGCTGCGGTGTCTCCGCCGTGCCATCTGCCTCTCAAGGTGATTGATAATTGTCCATCTTCGAGTATAGTTAGAAGCGTTATCGCCTCTTCTGGGTCGAGGTTTTTTATCTCGTCAATATACAAGATTCCTAATGAAGCCCTGTGTGCGTCGCCAGCTGTGACCCTTTGATGTTCAGGAGTGCCTAAACCGCCTGTCTGATATGGATCCCAAGCTATCGAACCGAACAGTTGAGCGCTTCGGTGTCCAGTTGCATCCACGAAAGGCGCATGACCAGTGGTGTTGTCCACTACGAGTTTCGGAACCTCTGTTTGCTGGGCGCCTCCAATTCCCTTCAAGTTCCCTAAGCCGCCGAGTCTGGAGAACCACCACATGAAAACTCCGAAGAAGATGAGGCTTCCACCAGGAATGAAGGTCGCGGGCACGAAACCGACGAACTTTTGTATTATATAGTCAGAGAAGTTGTTGTTATAGTAGCTTTGGAGAGGTTGCCCTACCCCCAAGTCGGGGTTTGCATTCCAAGTCTGCCAAGCCTGAAACATGAAGTAGAAACCCAAACCTATTAGAAACAGACCCAACATTATCATGAGGACCTGTAGCGCTTTGAAGCCTACTCTTGTGATGAATTTCTTTTTGAACTCTTTGATCTGCTGGCTTTGCAGTATCTTCTTTCCTTGTCCAGCCTCGTGGATCGAAATCTTGGGCTGACTTGGCAATGCAGGGTTCTTCCAGCATATGACGTCAAAGAGTTTTATGCCGTTCTCCTTGTAAACCTGTGTAAGCTTCTCAGTTAAGGCTCTGCCGATTAGGGATTTGCCGGTTCCTGGGTCGCCTAAAAGAAGAAGGTATGGCCCTGGGCTTATTACGGTTTTAGCTTGTGGCTTGGGTTTGTCTGGGTCGCTCCAGCTTTCGTACCATTTGTTTTTCTCTAGCCACTTTAGCTTGTGCACCCATTCGTCTAGGCATAAGAAGCATTCTTTTAGAGCTTGTTCTTGTCCTATGACCCAGTTTATCAGGTTGTCATCAACTGGAAAGTTTTTGGTGCTTTCGAAAGCTCCCCAATCCCACTCTGCCTTGGTTTTTTTGCCGCCAACGTTTTTCTCAATGATCTCGACATCGTTTCCAAAATGATCATGGGACAAAGCATTACACCTTAGCCTTTCGATGGTTCTCGTTTAGACACCATGACCGTGAATAATTATAGAGGTTATTTCAAAATCTGCAATATGAAAAAATTGATAACATACTGAGCTGGCAAAAGGGAAGTAGGTTCGAACGCCACGTTTACACACTTCCGCCAATATTGAGTTTGTTTTTCTTTTTTCTGTCAATATTTCAGTCTGATTTTCTTCGAATACATAACAGCTAAAACTTTTGCTGTTCTGTTACACTAAACCTAAAATCTTAGAGGCAGATTACGGGCTTAAATCGAGAAAGAAGCTCATTTCTTGGTTGTCACTATAGCCTTGCAGCCTAAGTCATGGAGATTACCGTGACCTCATATAGAAACCGGTGAAAATCTCCGTG
>DATBWI010000050.1:0-10184 GCA_036514855.1 Bathyarchaeia archaeon
TACCAGCGCCTATCCACATCTTACAGCTTTGCTGACCAAGCAGAGGTTACAATTTTCGATGTTTATTGTAGGATCAAAGGTTTTGTGCATTTCGCATAACAATCCTTTGGCGCGTATCTTTTTGCAGATTTGACACAATAAAGGAATGAATTCCTTATGAGCTAAGTTGCCTTCTACCAGAGACTCAGCTAAGTCTTCTACAAGTTTTGCGATTTCAGAGTAGCTTTCCAAGTCTATGGCTTTGCCTCGGATTTTTCTGTGGTAGAAGCTTATTGCTGGTTGGCTGACTCCTAGAAGTCTTGCGGCTTCCGCTTGCTTTAGGTTATGCTTTGTAGTGAGTTCTTTGGCTATCATGGCTCGCACTGGAGGCAGGAGGCATTTTACCACTACTTCGCATGGGACTGACATTTATGTTACTTCCAGACTGATGTTTTGTGGAAAAGCATATATATAGTTTATTACTATTGTAATAAGATTTAGAAGGTGACACCAAAAATGAATTGGAGAAACACAGTTCAAATCTCCAAAGACGTTTACTATGTCGGCGCCAGAGACTGGAACCGCAGACTGTTCGACGCCTTGATTCCCCTCCCAAAAGGAACATCTTACAATGCCTATCTGGTAATCGGCGACAGCAAAAAAGCCTTAATCGACACCGTAAACCCGGGTTTTGAAAAAGAACTAGACGAAAAAATCAGCAACATCGTGGACCCGCGCGAAATTGACTATGTAATAATGAACCACGCTGAACCTGATCATGCTGGCTCTATCCCATACATAATGGCAATCAACACCAAAGCTAAACTTGTTACCACAAGCAAAGGCGCCAAGATGGCTCAGACATTCTACAAAGTGCCTGAACAACGAATAATAACGGTCAAAGATCAAGAAACAATCAGCCTCGGCGACAAGACTCTCCACTTCATCGAAGCCCCAATGCTACATTGGCCCGAAACAATGTTCACGTATCTCCAGGAAAATAAGATTCTCTTTCCATGTGATTTCTTCGGTTCGCACTTAGCTGGAGGATTGTATGATGATGAAGTAGAGGATTTGCTTGTCCACGCCCAACGTTATTGGGGCGAAATAATGATGCCGTTCCGCCCTATGGCACAAAAAGCACTGGAAAAGATAAAAGAGTTGCAGATTGAAATGATTGCGCCAAGCCACGGTCCAATACATCGCAACACGGAACGCATACTAAACGCATATAAGAAATGGTCAAACGGAGAAACTAGACAAAAAGCTACAATAGTCTACGTGACAATGTGGAACAGCACAGAAAAAATGATCCAACCAATCGCGGAAACATTAGCATCTGAAGGCATTGAAATCGCCGTTTATAATTTGGCTTTAGCCGATATAGGTGATGTGGCAAAGGATCTAGTGGACTCTAGAGCCCTTGTTCTAGGCGCGCCCACAGTGCTAAGCGGCGTGCATCCGTTAGGCGTTTATGCTACTTATCTGGTGAAAGCCTTACGTCCACCAATCAAATATGGAGTCGTGCTGAGTTCATACGGTTGGGTTGCAGGCGCCGTAAAACACATTCAAGAGATTCTTGGGCCCTCAAACATGGAAGTTGTTGGCGCAATGGAAATAAATGGGCCTCCAACAGAAAACGATGTTAAACATGTAATTGAGCTTGGAAAAAGCTTGGCTAAGAAAATCAAGCAAGGATGAAGACTAAAGTGATTGAAGACAGGAAAAAGAGTGCCATCAGAAGGGAATTTGATGAAATTGGATAATGCTGCTTCACACCAACGCAGTGGATAACAATGCCAGAAGCAAAGAAAGCTGAGAAACGAGAAGCCGAGCCCACGATTTCTGAAGGGGCATTGCAGTTTGATACTGGTTCTCTTTCAAAAGAAGAGGTTGAAGCCATTATTGACGCGCTTCCAGTTGATATTTCATTTATTGACGCGAATGATGCTGTCAAATATTTCAATAAGGCGGATAAGAGAATATTCGTGCGCACAAAAGCCGTTATTGGGCGAAAAGTGCAATTGTGCCATCCGCAGAAAAGCGTTCACATCGTGAACAAGATTCTTGAGGCTTTTAAAACAGGCAAGAAGGATGTGGCTGAGTTCTGGATCACATTAAATAACCGACTAGTCCACATTAGATATTTTGCAGTTAGAGATAAGAACGGAAAGTACTTGGGAACGATGGAAGTGACGCAGGATTTGACGGACATCAAGAAGATTGAGGGTCAGAAAAGACTACTAGACTGGGAAGCATAAACCGACTTTTCAAGTATCGGATGGCGTAGTTGCCTGGTTCGAGCTTTTAGGAACAAATTTGTATGATCGCAAGGCAAGAGTGGCGCTTGCTGAAATGAGGACTGACCCGATGAAAGTAACATACGTGCCATAGAGAACAGTGTAATAAACTGGGAATCGCGAGAGGATTAAAGCACCAGGATCTACCATCCATAACAGCGAACAAAACATTGTGAATAGCCCACCAAACAATGCAAAAACAAGTGAATACCCCTGTCTTCTTATCACATAAAATATGAGTAATATAGACACAAATATACAGGCTATCAGTGCAATTTGACCCACCGCAAGCTCAATCCCAAGCAAGTAATCCGAACTTAGACCCATTGCCCCTGGTATCCATTCTTCCTTTGTCCATGGAAGAAACAATCCCACTACGCTCAAAACAAGCCCGACAAGGCTCGAAAAGGTTGAAACTTCACGTTTCATTGCCCACACTCTAAGTAATATTTATAGCGTTGAAGGCACATATATTATTTTGGTGAGTGGGTTGATCTGCAAAAGATGGATTTTTGTTGGCGTCATTATTGGCCTTTTGTTTGTGTCGTTCTTCGCTATGCAAATCAGCTACTGCTCTGATGCTGAATCAGTGGCCCTGGAATTCTTGGAAAATGTAGTGGGCATCGACATGAACAGTTACAATGTGATTTCCTTTAACGCTTCTGGAACTACACTGTTGGATTCGAATCATTCTCAAACCAATATTAGAATTGTAATTGGCGATGGGCATAAAACGTTTGACATTCTCATAACCCTTGCAGATGGGAGGGTTTGGATGTACAGACTAGACTTGTTGTCTGGCGAGCTTGAGGATGAAGAAACTGGTCTCAATAATTGTTTGACTGTGGCAAAAGGAGCTATTAATGGGTATCAAAGGTACTTCAACGCAGTTCACTGTGGCGGTTTCGATAAAATGGTTTCGACAGCCCTGCAGACAAACAGCTCAAAAGTTGAGAATGAGAACGTTATTCTGGATATTTACTGTGCTGAAGATTCGGCATCATCATCAGAACACGTTCGGCTGTGCTGGTTTGAAAAAATAGCTGGCCAGTTTACAATTCCGCATAGGTCTGTCAGCATCAGCATATCTAAAGCTGGCATGGTAACCCGATTTACAGATAATCTGGGACTGTACCAAGTAGCTACCACAAACATCGACATATCCAAGGAGCAAGCTATCAAGATTGCAACATCATGTATTGAGGAATATGCTTTTGAAAATAAGAGGAAAGTAAAGGCAATAGAGGCCACGTTTGAATATGTTTCTGACATTACTTCTTCTCGAGGAAGCAGGTTCTTAATATATCCACAGTGGAAAGTATTGGCTGGGTTTGATGACCTTGATAGAAATTATGCTTATGCATACGGAGTCATGATTTGGGCTGATAATGGTGAAATTTATAATCGTGGCCCGCAGGGATCCTACCGTTCAATGGAAATGAGTACGCCTTTATTCTCGTTATGGCCATTTGCAGTGGTTATAGTTGCCCTTGCCCTACTCTTCGGCTTGGTTTCACTTGCGCGACACAGAATCAGAGTCAGGTGCGTGAAGAGAATGGATATTAACCCAAAGGTTGTATATACATTGATCATGTTAGTTTTCTTCTGTTTTCTATCTGCGCCCCAGATAAACCTCGTGATGGGGGATTCCTCGTCCATACTTGGATCAAGATGGAATCTCCCTCAAGAGGAAATAGATGCGTGTAACCTAATCGCGAATTATATATCACTATACTCTTCATCTGCCGGATTTGCTACTTATAACTGGTATGGTTCATCCACAACAGCGAGTAATGCATACCGTGCCGCAGGTGGAGTTGGACATAGTTTCTCGATTAGTTTTTACATTGGGCACGGAGGAGTAGATTCTTCTTTGCACTTTTGGGGTTGGCCTTGGCAGTGGCATACACATTCTCAATACGTTATGCTGGCAGACGATAGCTCTTACCTCTATGACTGTTACATCTATCCCTACTCGATCTGTCACAATGTCAAGTTTGTATATTTGTGGTCGTGTGATCAAGGCGATGAAATCGGAAGCATGGTAACCTATCCATGTGGGGAATACAAAGCTCGCGGAATGCCTTTAGCTTGGCTGCATACGACTTTGCTGAGCACTGATGGATATGCCAGTCCCGATACCAGTGGTCAAGCTTTCATTGGGTTCCTGGGGGATGGGCCTTACTTGACAGATGATAATACATTAGGAGCTACAGATGCAGGCTATTGTTTTCTGTACGCCTTTTATTTTACTTCTGTCGGAGAGGGATATTACTATTCGATAAACGCGGCCCTCGATTTTGCAGCGAATGCAGTTTGGGGCACAAGCTTTGGAAATTGTATATTGCATACTGGATATTGGATTGATAACTTTGCTTTCGGCAGAGCGGTAGTCTACGGACAAGGAAATATACATATAAGCAACAGCTGAACATTTCAGATTTGATCTTCCAAATCAAAGGAAACAACAGATAACAAAAAGACAAAAACTTACCTCCATTCTATTCCGATCATAGAGACCTGATGGACATGGAAAAGATCGAAGGAAAAGAAGAGGCATTAGACTGGGAAGCTTGACCTTATTCTCGATGTATACCAGGTGAGGGTAGATGGAAAATGAAGCGGTGCCAGACGACACGAAAATCGACAATTGACCTCGCTGGCTCTGGAGCTAAACATGCAACTCCGGAAGAAATGAAGAAACTTTTGGACAGGCTCAGAGAGGAAGATAGCAGCTAAGGCTTTGTTGCTGAAGGCAATATGCGTCTCAGATGATCCACGCCTCATGCCATAAAAGAAATCAGAACAAAATGGCTCTAAATAATAGAGCTATTGCCAGTTCAACCTATTTATAAGGGGGCTAGTTTCCCGCTGAGAACAAAAGAGAAAAAGCTGATAATTCAGAACCAGCCTTCAGCTGCTTTGTATGAGCCGAGGACTTTAACGAAAAACGTTTTATCTTTAAGACTTTCAAGCGCTTCTTGGCATCTTTTCTCAGTTCTGTGACCTTTGAAATCCAAATAAAAATTGTATTCCCAAGGCATTTCTTTTGTAGGTCTAGACTCAATTTTCGTCAAGTCTATGCTTCTTTTGGCAAATTCTTCAAGCACATGATACAATGCTCCCGGAATGTTTTTGCCTGAAAAAATAATGGAAGTCTTATCTCCACCAGAATACGGCGAATCATGTTTTGACAAAACAAAAAACCTTGTATAATTATTCGGATTATCCTCTATTTCTTTAACGAGGACTTTCATGCCGTAAATTTCCGCAGCCTTTTCACTGGCAACCGCGCCAGCGTCTTTTAATCCTTCTTCTTTTATCATTTTCACGCTGCCAGCAGTGTCGAATACTGGAATGAGTTTGCAGCCTAGTTTTTCTAGGAATTTTCTGCACTGAGCTAACGCTTGCGGATGAGAATAAACCGTTTTTATGGAGTCTAAAGTGGTTTCAGGATGCGCTATGAGGCAATGAATGACTCTGACAACGATTTCACCGCACACTTTCAGGTCGCTTTCCAAAAACAAATCATAAGTCTGATTCACGCTTCCTTCTAACGAGTTTTCGATGGGAACCACGCCAAATTCTGTTTCCTCTTTTTCTACGCTTTCAAAAACGTCTGACAGATTTCTGCAAGGCTTAACATCTACTGATATCCCAAAAAACTTGTAAACTGCACTTTCGCTGAAGGCTCCGCGTTCACCTTGAAAAGCCACTTTCATTTTGCCTGTTTTCCCAACCGTCGCCTTTTAATCAGGCATTTATTAATCGCGTTTATCATAGCCTCAACGCTCGCCATAACAATATCTTCTCTAGCTGCTCTCGCTGAAACAATATTGCCATCCTTGTCTTCAACTTTAACCACAACCTCAGCAACGGCTGCTGAACCACCTGTCAAAGCTTCAAGACGATACTCGCTAAGCCTAACGTTAACAAGGCTATGCGTTAGCTTCTGTATGGCTTTTATAGCAGCGTCAACCGGACCTACACCCGTCTCAGCAGCCACGTAGTCTTTTCCATCCATAACCAACCTCACAGAAGCTGTGGGAAGAACTTTGATGCCCGTAACAACCGCCAAATCGCGCAACTCCACGATCTTTTCTTCTTCGATAACTTCTCCAATGACTGCGCCGGCTATGGCTATCAAATCAACATCAGTGACAAGCTTGCCTTTATCGCCTAGTTCCTTAACTCTTTTCACAATTTCCTTCAACTGTTCTTCGTTGGGATGGATTCCTGCCTCTTCCAAATCCACTTTGACGCCGCGAGTTCCAGCCAACTTGCCCGCTCCCAGCCTTCGCTTTCTTCCCACCAACTCAGGCTTTATAGGTTCAAAGGTTGCAGGCACCTCTGTTACCCCGCGAGTGTGGATGCCAGATTCGTGAGAAAAGGCGTTTTCGCCCACTATTGCCTTGTTGGGTTGCACAGGAACTCCTGTCAACCTGAAAACCAGCCTTGAAGTGCCATAGAGCAATCGGGTGTTTATGCCAGTTTTCCGCTTGTAAATCAGATGCAATGCCATTACAACCTCTTCTAAAGCGGCGTTTCCAGCTCTTTCACCAAGCCCATTCACGGTTGTGTGCACCTGAGCAGCTCCCGCCTCAACCGCAGCCAGCGAGTTGGCAACAGCCATTCCAAAATCATTGTGACAATGAATGCTTATCGGGATTTTCACCGCAGTCTTGAGGTCTGCAATGAGTTTCCGCATAGTTGCTGGAATCATAACTCCAACCGTGTCAGGAACGTTTATCCTGTCAGCTCCCGCTTCTTCAGCCGCTTTACACACGCGCTTCAAAAATCCCATCTCGGACCTAGTAGCGTCCATAGGTGAGAATTCACATATTACACCATGCTTTTTGATGTAAGCCACAGAATCAATGGTAGATGATAAAACCTGCTCAGGCGTCAACCCTAAAGCATGTTTCATCTGCACGTTTGAGGTGGAAATAAAAGTGTGTATGCTGTTAACGTCGCATTCGATAGCAGCATCAATATCTTTCCTTATAGCACGGGCTAAGCCGCAAATTTCAGCTTTCAACCCTGCTTTCGCTACTGCTTTTACAGCTTTCTTTTCGCCTTCTGAAGACATAGGCGAACCGGCTTCAATGGCGTCCACGCCCAACATGTCCAGTTGACGCGCAATCTCTAGTTTTTCATCTATTGTTAATGACACTCCTGGAGTTTGTTCCCCATCTCTGAGCGTAGTGTCAAAAATGCGTATGTAGCCTGAATCTCGCTTCACTTTTTCTTAGCCTCCAGAATCTCTGCAGCGATGGCTTCACCCATCTGTACAGTTGTGGCGTTTCCTCCCAAATCCGGAACAGTTTTACACTTGCACAAAGTCTCAATCAACGCATCTTCTATAGCCTTAGCAGCAGTTGAGCAGTTCGCGTCATTGTGTTGGTCGCCCAGCCAGTCCAACATCATTTTAGCCGCCAAAATCATGGAGCAAGGATTAGCCGTGTGCTTTCCAACCCTAGTAGGAGCTGAACCATGAATAGGCTCAAAAAGAGCGAAACTATCACCTATGTTTGCTCCCGGCGCCATGCCTAACCCTCCAACCAGTTGGGCAGCCTCATCGGAAAGAATGTCTCCGAACATGTTTGTAGTAACTATCACGTCAAATTCTTGAGGTGCCTTAATCAAGCGCATGGCAGCAGCATCCACGTATTGCTCGTTAAAGGCTATGTCTGGGTACTGCTGAGCCATTTCTCTGCAAACACTGGCGAATAGACCACAGGTCACTTTCATGACGTTCGCCTTGTGAATCGCTGTCACCTTTCTCCTTTCGCGTTTCTTTGCCATTTCGAAAGCTTTTCTCGCTATTCTTTCGCAGCCTTTCCTTGTTATAACCCTCAGACACAGTGTAGTATCGCCTAACGCAAACTCTAAACCTCTGTAAACGTCTTCAGTGTTCTCCCTAACAAAAACCAAGTCTATGCCCGGCTGCACATCTGGCACTGAAGGATAAGTCTTTATGGGACGAATGTTAGCGTAAAGGTCAAACATGAGCCTAAGCCTCACCACAACATCGGCGGCTGTTTCACCCACAGGACCTTTCAGGCATGCGTGAGAGCTTTTGATTTTTTGGATCGTGTCATCAGGCAGAGCCGCACCTCTTCTTTTGAAGCATTCGTCTCCAGCTTCTGCCTCAACAATTTCCAGACCTAAGCCAAACTTGTTCCTGACAGCCCCTAAAACCTTCAAAGTCGCCTCGGTCAATTCTGGACCGATTCCATCTCCAGGAATCAACGCTATCTTGTAGCCAGTCATTTTTGCTTCATCCTTTTTCGCAGATTCTCTATTAAGCCGCCATCAGAAAGTATCTCTAAGATGAAAGGTGGAAGCTGCGCTGCAATTAGAGTAGTGCCCTTCGACTCGTCTTTTACAGTGCCTGTCTCCAAATTGACTGACAGCATGTCGCCTGTCTCAACCTTGCGCGAAATGTCTTTGCACTCAGCAACTGGCAAGCCAATGTTTATGGCGTTTCTGTAGAAAATTCGGGCGAAAGATTCAGCAATCACACATTTGACGCCAGCATATTTCAGCGCCAAAGGTGCCTGCTCTCGGCTAGAACCGCAACCAAAGTTTTTTCCCGCAACTATGATGACGCCGTCTTTAGCCTTCTTAACGAAATCTGGATCCAACCCTTCCATCGCGTGCTGAGCCAGTTCTCTCGGATCAATAAAGACCAAGTATTTTCCCGGAATAATCACGTCAGTATCCACATTATCTCCAAACTTCACTGCCTTTCCAGAAACCATCATTTTCCGTTAAGCCTCCAACTCTCTCGGGTCCGCGATCTTGCCAGCTAAAGCAGAAGCTGCAACAGTGGCTGGAGAAGCCAGATAAACGCCAGCTTTGGGGCTTCCCATCCTGCCGATGAAGTTTCGGTTCGAAGAGCTAATGCACGCCTCGCCAGACGCCAAAACGCCAAAATGTCCTCCCCAACAAGGACCGCAAGTGGGGTTGCAGACGAAACCGCCAGCTTCAACAAAGATTTCCAGCAGTCCCTCTCTCAAAGCTTGCAGGTATATCTCTTGAGAGGCTGGACTGACCAGCAATCGGACGCTGTTTTTGATTTTCTTTCCCTTCAAAATTCCAGCCGCTAACTGCAAATCTTCGAGTCGTCCATTAGTGCAAGACCCAAGGAACGCTTGATCAATCTTGACCCCAACCAGTTTAGACACGGATTTTACATTATCCACGGAGGATGGACATGAAACCTGCGGCTCCAAGTCTGTAACGTCTAACTCTACGACTTTTTCGTAAGATGCGTCGGGATCGCTTCTGAGAGATTCGAAGGATTCGAGCGCTTTGTCTGTTCTTCCCTCTAGGAATTTCCGAGTTTTCTCATCCGGCTCCACGATACCGTTTTTAGCGCCCATCTCCACAGCCATGTTGCAAAGCGTCATCCTGCCTCCAATGCTCATATCACGTACAGTGGAACCCGCAAACTCCGCAGTTTTGTATGTGGCGCCGTCAGCGCCAATTTGCCCAATTATGGACAGAATCAAATCTTTCGGTGTGACAAGCTTTTGAAACCGGCCCTTCACGTTTATCCTGATTGCTTCAGGCACTTTCAGCCAGATTTTGCCAGTGGCAAATACCGCTGCCGCCTCAGTAGAACCTATTCCCGTTCCAAATGCGCCTAAGGCTCCGTAAGTGCAAGTGTGCGAGTCAGCGCCAACGACAAGCGTGCCTGGTGTAACGTAGCCTTTTTCCGCCATCACTTGGTGACATACGCCTCCTCCCTCGTTCACATCATAGAAGCTCTGTATTTTCTGTTCCTTCGCAAACTCGCGCATCATCTTATGTAATTCTGCGGCTTTTACTGAGCCTGCTGGAGTCTGATGGTCTAGAACCATGACGATTTTCTGGTTGTCCCATACATGGTGGGCGCCG
>DATBWI010000051.1:0-26603 GCA_036514855.1 Bathyarchaeia archaeon
CGAGAAGCATTCCAAGAATTATTGAAGTCTAAGGCGTTGATGAACTATCACATATTTATCGAGGAAAGCAGAAAGCCAGTCAGTCAGGCGGAACACACGGTATTGGCAACTAAAGAAGGATGTATCGTGCTGACTTAAGGCGGAAGCATTTCTTTTGCTTTCTGTGGCATTTCCTTGTATATGGCGGTTATCAGCTTCTTGTCGTTGCATTTCTCACAAGGTTCAAGCTCTTTGAATATGTAATCGCCGCGTTGAAAGTCTCGGACGTTTTTGACACCGCATTTTCGACATTCAATCGTAGTTCGTATCGGCGGAGCCTCAATTTTCAAGCGCATTATTCGCTTTCTTGTTTGAAGTAGCACATACACAGATAAGGCTGCAGCCATGAACCCTACCAGTATCAAGTATCCTGCAACCGTGGTGTTCTGGTCAATGTAGTAAACGCCAAAAAATAGTGCTGCAATCGATACAGCGAGGGTTACCAACACGATAAGAAACACAAACGAAGAGATTTTCTTTGTAGAATTTGACGACGCCTTACTCATCTGCACACATCCTCCTACTGTCCAACTCCAATACTGTTTCCAATTCCAGCGATTATCACCTTATCGCCTTCCTTTGTTCTTTCCAAGATAACCTGTTTTATTCTCTCGATAGCCTTGTCAGTGGCTTCGAAAATCTCTTTGCGCATAGGTGAAACCGCGTCTCCAATGTCCTCTTTAATGATCACTGCATTTATTGGAATGTGATACTTGAGAATCGACTCTTCAATCTTGAACTGATCCACGCCTGGTCCACCTATAGCTGCACCGACTCCCTCAGCCACTTCGCCAACATCTTCACCCTCAAGCTTCATAGCAGCATCAACCATTACTATCATTGCGACTTTTCCCTCGTTCTCATCAATGACTGCCTTAATCGCGTCTCCTGGCTTGCCAACGTTTCCACCTGGCCCCTCAGCCTTCACAACGTATGCTGTTCGCCCTTCAAAAGGCACAGTCGCAACCATGCAGTCCTTTTCTATTTTCCTTGTCTCGTATCCGTGCATCAGCTTCGCTGCTACAAGAGCGCCAGCTCCATCGCCTATTGGCTGACCATAAGAAAACGCTTTTAATGCGCTGGCATAAGCTTCAGCTTCACGCATAACCAGAGGCAGTATCATCTGTATCTGCATTATTATGTAGAGGCTTAACGTTTTCTTGCCCAACAGATAAAAGTGTCTTATCACCTTGTAAATGAAATTAAGCGCCATTGCCGCTTCAAGGGTGTTTTCCAAATTGTTTGTCTGAGTGTCGTCTGAAGCCGGAGCCATCAACTTTACTTCATCCTTGAATCGGGTATCCCTAACATCAAGTACGTGCTCAAGTTTCCAAACTACACCCGCAGGATCAATATTTTGAGGCGATATGGTAAAGTATTCCAGAAATCTGTCCACTCTGCCTGTTGGATCAGTTTGCGGCTTTCCAATTTCCTTTATTGTTTCTATTGCGATTTTTCTGCCTTCTTCTTTTATGTATTTCAGCTTGTAAAGTGAGCCCTCAACTTCTCTGAGCATGACGTACATTTGGATTCTCTGCCCATAGAATATGAAAACTATGAAGATTACATAAAAAAGCACGTTGAAAATCCATGAGAAATCAACCTGCGCCACAAACGCATTCTGCAAACCAACCATTAAGGCTAGTATATTCATGAACTCACCTTTCCGGAAACTATCAAACGCTTAGTTATAAATCTTAGCTAATTCTCCGCCAAATAAGCATATCATTGAGTGGGGCTGCCAGCTTTCCCGGGTTCACGTGGCCGAAGACCACACTACAGCCGGAAACGGAGCGCAGTTTAACTTCTGAGTTCGGAATGGGATCAGGTGGATCCCGCACCCTATGGCCGGCAAACCCCAAGATACACGTTAAGCTTTTACTCATTAACCTTTCGCTTGTAGCTGAACAGAATTGTGGCTAACTCTTTTCTTTAAGCAAGGCTTCCCATATTCCGAACCCGCCCACAGTATCAGGACGCTCAACGGGTTCGTACCACCTTTTCTTAGTGCCGACTTTGGCTCGCATTCTCCATCCAAAAGGCTTCGGTTCCTTCTCTATTCTCTCCAGAATAGCTTCCACTTTCCCAATTATTTCCTCTCTATCTTCTTTCGCTATTAATTCAGGATCTATACCCGCCTCTGCGCCCAACATATCCATTTCAGACGTGAACTTCTTGAGGTTATTGAGGTTTCTTGTGGCAGTGTACCAGAACCCCCAATCCTGCGCCAACAATTTCCCTATGCGAAAGGCGTCAATGCTCTCCTTATCACCTCCCTCTTTGACGCTATGCGCCTTCAACAAAAGCAAACAGTCCTTCAAATCTTTGACGCTGAATGCTTCCCACATCTGGATTTTCTCAAGCAACATGTCCGTCACGGAAATCGTGGGATAATCAATCTCAAGTCTTCCCCTAAAATCGATCGGATGATTTGCCACAAGCAACTTATCAAAAAACACGTCCACGTAAAACCAGCCTTTCGGATGATAATACAACTGCCTTTCAGATGCCGCTGTGGACAATGTCGCCCTTCTTTTGGCGTACCCAAGCTTATCAAAGAATTCCTTGATTTTTTCCCTTTGACTTCGGTAGGCGACATAGTCTATGTCACTGTACTCTTGCCCTTCGATGGCGCCTGTGCCTATTCTGCTCAAGCCTTTTGCAAATTCTTTGTGCTCTTGACAATGTATAGCTATGCCTAAGCCGCCTAGAATTCTGAGAATTATGCCTTTCCCTTTAGCCTCATCAACGGTTTGCTGAGCTTCGCGGACAAAAACCCCTGTTGGAACTATGCCCTTCCATTCCTCAGGCAACTCACGCCTGATCTCTTTGTCTAAGAGCCACGCCATCTCTTTTTTCTCAGCCCTCTATTCTCTGAAGCTTTGCAATCTTGTCGCCCTTGAACTCTATCAGAAACGCCCTCAATATTCCCTCAGCATATTCACTTCCAGGATTAACACAGTATGTTCTGCCAATCTTAATTGAACCAGACCCCTCATGTATATGACCGTGAAGTCCTAGGAAAGGCTGATATTTCTCAATCATTTTTCTCACGGCTTTCGAGCCGACTGGAACCATCACAACTCTTCCGCCCTGAATAATTGGATTCAGGTCCTTGTCAAGAAGTGGTGCCTCATCAAGTTTTGTCTGGTACGGCGGCGCATGGAAATTGAATATCGCAGAACTTGGATTCTTTGCTTGCGAAATGTAGTTTTCTAGGCGCATCTCCAGTTTGTCATCTTCTTCCTCTCTAGTGGTTTTCCAAGGACTCGGGTTCACCCAGCCGCAGCTTACCATTTCATGTGAATCATCTATTTCTATTACTTTGCCTTCTCCGTTGATCACGTTCTTGTTGTCATTAACCACGTCATCTACGGGGGTTCTGTCATCATTTCCTGGGCAGACAATAACTCTCGTTTCACATGGAACCTTCTGGGGGATGAGGTCAAACCAATTTTTGATGGTTGAAATCATAACGTTGTGGAATACTTCATCTACCTTCTTAGGGGCGTTTACCATTTCCTCGTATTCGCTTTCGTTCGTCGAATACGGATAATATCCTATTCCTCTTATGTCCTTTAACGCCTTCTCAACTCCGCTGGAATCTATCAGGTGGGTTTTGCCCATGTGATAATAGGAATATTTTCCATCCTTCCTCTCAACAACGGGAACTATCATTTTCCCAGTAAGGTCGCCTCCACATATCGCCACATCAACTCTAAGCATGCTTGAGGCGTTCAGGAATTTTCTCCAGACTCCTTCAGAACCATGCATGTCAGTTGCGAACAGAATTCGAGTTTCCTTTTTCCTTTTTAGAAATGACAATAGGATCATTCCTAGCCTTTTTGGATAATTTATCATCACTTTAGAATATTTAAGTTTAGAGCCAATGAAAAGTCTTAAATTTGTAGAGGGCTAAAACTTAGCTTTTGGGTGTTTATTTCAAATGGCTTCAAGTAAACCTGGACTGTTTGCTAGAGAGGCTACTGGACTAGTGAGAGAAATTGGCTTCACTTTGGGCGTTATCATTATTCTCAGCCACGTCATCGGCTTAGGGTGGCAAAAACGCGCTTTCCAGTTCACAGGCTACGCGCCAATGGCTAACGAGGCAATGCCGCTGGGACTTCCAGCGATGTTCTGGGCATTTCTTGTCGTAGGCTTAGTGGTGCTCGTCACAGGCTACGCAGCAGGCTACGTCGCATCCGCCATGCCAAGATCCGGAGGAGGCTACGTTACCATTTCAAGAGTAATCCACCCAAGCGTTGGTTACCTTTCGGGGTGGCTAATGTTCTTGGCTGAAGCCTTCTCATACGGGCTAATTGGAGTGGCGGTGTTCGAGGGCATAGGAATATTCTTCAACATTGCATCGGCGACGCCTACTGCAACTCCTGCATGGCTAAGCACAATAGGTGAGCCTTGGTTCATTTTCGTTGGCGGACTATTGCTTGTCTGGGTGTTTGCATTTGTTGCAATGTTGGGCACAAAGATGTATGGACGACTGATGCAAGTCATGTTTTACATTCCAGCAGCGGTTACAATAGCGTTCTTCGCAATGTGGATAGCTGGAGCGTTGAACCCCAGCGTCGTTGAAACGGGAGTACAAAATGTTATGGGGGCATCACCGCAACAAATTGTTGATCTGGCAATTGCCAATGGGATGGCAGCCAATGCTGTAGGCTTTTTTGATGCGTTCTCGATTGCTCTTGGGGGCGCTTTCTGGGCATACATGGGATGGTACGCAACGACTTTCCTAGCAGGTGAGGTCAAGGAGGCGAACAAGAAACTTCCCAAGGTGCTCCTTGTAGCAGGATTAGTCATAATGGTAGTCTACCTTTCAGCTTCATCTATTTCCGCCTTTTCTGCCATGAACGTCGCCAAAACACAAGCAAATGGACAAACGTGGAGCTTCTACCAAGCCTATGCATATGGAAGCTATTATTCTACGCCTGTAAACGATGCCTTCAAAGCTGCAATTCCAAACTTCCAAACAGCGTGGAGCACTGGAATTGCTTCAATCATCGCCCAAGGCATGGGACTCGGCTGGCTTTCCATAATCATCGCCATAGCGGGAGTGTTCTGGGTCGCTAACGACATTCCGCCGTTCCTCCTCGTTGCCTCTAGGACGTTCTTTGCCATGTCCTTTGACAGAATGATGCCTGAAAAATTCTCCTATGTAAGTGAAAGATGGCATGCTCCTGTTTGGTCGCTGATAATCACTGCCATTTTTGCCGTTCCAGCGTGCATGGCGGAATCCAATTTCCCAGCAGGCGCGGCTACTTACTTAGGCTTTGCAGGTGTTGTTGGAACAGACATATTCGACGCTGCTTTCCTGCTGATGTTCTGTGTGTCCTGCATGTTGCTTCCGTTGGAGAGAAGGGATATCTACGATAGGGCAGCGGTCAAACATTCTGCTGGTTTCGTTGTCCTCTTAGGATTGGTTGCTACTCTGGGTGCTTCCTTCTGCCTGTACATTTTCGTTCAACAGTCGCCGTGGATATGGTCGCTGTTCACAAGCGGGGCCAGCGAAGCTAGCATAGCGAGCGCTATTGGCTTCATCGGGTGCATCGCGGCTGGAATACTGCTGTACGTCTACTACATGTACAAGAACTCAACCAGAGGCGTGGACATGCGCACTCTCTACATCGCCATTCCGCCAGAATAGCCTTAAATACCCTCCCTTTTTATTTTTCAACATCAAAAACACGGATGACCCAAACGTGTATGAACTAAACCGCATAGCAGACCTAGTTGAGGAACAGATAGTCAAAGGAGGCCTAAGGTGGCTCGCTAATTTCGACGAAATCCGCAGAAACTACGCAATAGGCGATACAATCTTTCCCATATACGCCTCAGGAGGTCTACAGGAAAAAGGCTTCATCCTATCCAGAGCATATTCAGCGCTAATAACGCCACGATACAAAATTCACTTTCTATTATTTATGGCTCCACAAATTGACCCCAAAGCGTTGAAGAAAATCATATTATCATGCAAAAGCAAATTCGGTCAAAACGACTGGATTTTTCTAGGTTTGGTTCAAAGCCAACCCTTCGAAAAAACCGCAAAGGAAGCCATCACAAGCATCGATGACAAAACTGTGGGCATAGCTGCTTTCAGTCTTGCCTCAAAGGAAAAAGCAGTATCTAACAACGTCCTCGGAAAAGGATTGGCAAAACAGCTTAGGCTGACTGAGCCGAAATTTGAGACGTTTGACCTGCCGAACTATGTGAAAAGCTTCGCGATAATATTTTGTGCAGGAACTGCATTGCTAGTTCTTATAGCATTGTCAGGGTTGCCGCAAGCGGTCCAACCTTTGACTCTCTTGTTTATGACCGTCTTTTCTATTATTGCGGGATATAGGCTCTACAAGACTCGTTACCACACAACCTTATCGCTGAACAGCAAAGGATTCACGATTCGAGAAGGCACGAAGATAATGGAGGGCAAATGGTCTGACTATACCGATGTTGCCATATATATTACCCCAAGACATGAGACATGCTTAAGACTCAAGTCAAATGATAAGAAGGTTGACTTGCCACTGTCCAGAGTTGGGCTGTCGCGAAAAGATAGCTTCGAAACGATCAGGCAACTAATCAAGAGAAAATGAAGAATTACCCAATAATCGGCGTTTCAACAGCAGTATCCCACCAAGGCTTATCCCATTTCTTGTCGATGGTTGGCAACTCTTTCAGAAGCAACTCAATATTAATGGTCACTTTTGAAATCTCCTTTTTTGACATCCATTTCCCGAGCGCGTCAGTTCGTTCAACTACGTTCTTAAGATTTAGAGTAACTGTCAAAGCAAACCTTTTGTCCTTCTCCAAAATCTTCCTAAATTTGTAGGAATCTATTTTTCCTGTTCCTTTTCCAACTTCATAATCCAAAAAGATCGCGCAGACATCTTTGATGTCTTTGTCCTCCATTCCAATTATGATTTTGTCATTGGCATAGTATGGATATGACAGAATTCTGTGCTCCTGTCCGTTTTGCTTCAGTTGCTCCATAACTTCTTTTGGCATGTCAAAGATGAACTGCGTCTTGGAAAGCAATAAATGCTCTAAGCCTATGGTGAACAAGTTTTCTTTATACCTGTCAAACTCGTCTTTCACTTCCACTTTGTGCCTCAAAGCTATAGAGTCACAAAACAGGTCAAGCACTGTTATTGTTGGAAGCCCATCTTCCGTTATGCCATTAATGGTGGTAAGCCTGTATCTTTCACCATGTCTCCAAGCGGTAAAACGCCGGTCATTTGCAGTCGCAAAAGACATGTGTTGTGTCCCAAAAGCTTTACTCATGTTCTGCAGAAGCTTGTAAAAGTTCACTCCCTGTTTTTTCGGCACTATAAAATCCGTGTCTTTTATCGGTCTCGCCAGTGAACCTCCAGAGTTTGCGCTTCGACAAAGAACCTTAACGGCTGCACCTCCAAACAACAAAGCCCTAATCGGGTTTTTGCTGGGTTTTTTCTCAAAGGCATTTGGATATAGCTCATCAAGCCTCGGTGCGTTCACGGACGCCCAAAGCGTAACCATCGCGCTCTTCATTGGAAAATAGTTCAAGTCAATGTAAGATGGTAAACCGAGGCTTTCTCTAAGCTCCTCGGGATCAACATTCGAAGTTAAGGGCAAGTCAACCTCGTAGCTGGTTCCATCTAAGTCCTGATACAGAACAAGCCTCTTCGACGCTGCAACGTTAGAGCCTGTAGGTGTCGTAAATGTCCCTCAACCACAGAACCCTATTCCCTCTTATTTCATAAAAACTTTGAGTATTCCATAGGCTCACTTATCAAGGAATAACGCATATATTTCATCCTCTACAGTTAATCTACAACCCTGAACGGGGGCCGTAGTCTAGACAGGTATGACGACGGGCTCCAGAAGCAAGCAAACGGGTTTGCGGACCAAAGACGCTTTGGGATGAAGAAGTTCTGGAGCGGTCAGGAGAAACCCGTAGGAGCAGCCAAGCGCTGTTTCCGGGGAAAGGTCGTCGGTTCAAATCCGACCGGCCCCACCACACCCTCTTTTCCGCACATAGGCGGAACTCGCCAGTCGTTCTTGAAAAGGCATGGTTGGTGCGCGCTGCATCGGATAAAGCAGTAAATCATGACAGGTATTTGTGCATCAATTTTATGATTAATCTAGGTTTGAAAAATAAGTCACCTATTTTGGGCCATTTGCCTTCAAGCACGTCGAGGGGATCGTCGAGGCATTTCAAAAAATCAATTCTTTCATTGTCTTTTAGGTTTCTGACCAATTCAAAGAGTTTCCTTGACGTTTGCATGTTTTTACCGTATTTTTTCATGAATTCAGTTCTGTAGTTGGGTTTGTATGCTATGCTGCCACCGTAAATGCTGAATCTAATGCCTTCGCCGCTTAGAGGCATCACGCATCCTGCTGCTTCTCCAACTACGACAAGCTTTCCAATGCTGAAACTCTTTAGAGGACCGCTTATCGCTACAGGAGCGCTCATGATTTTATTTAATGGTTTAGCTCCAAGCCTCGTCATGTACTCATTAAGATACGTGGTGATAAATTCGGGAGAACAGGAATTTCTCGGCAAGCCCAAACCAACGTTGGCACAGTCTTTTTTGATAAACGTCCATACGTAACCTTCGCCAATTATGTCCAGATAAAGATACTTTGGGTCAAGCCCTTCCGGCAAAGAACATTTGCATTGAACACATATTGCCGTATCATAATCCGAATAGTCTAAGTGTTTTCTAGCTACGCTGCCTGAACCGTCTGCGCATATGATGAGGTCTCCTTGGACAATTTCGCCATTTTGAAGCCTTATTTTTCCAGTTGCATGATCGACATTTTCAACTTTTGCATTGAAGAAAACCTTTGCGCCCTCTTCCTCAGCTTCATTCACAAGCATATCCAAAAACAATGGTTTGTCAATCAAGTAGCCGGGAGCAGTAGCAAAGTTTCTGAAAGGAGCTTCTCTGATGAATTTTCCCTTGAAACTTATTCGGAATCCTTTCACTTCGTTCACTATGAACTTATTTGAAGGCTTTACATCAACATAGTCTAGGGCTTGTCTTGCTAGGGCTTCCCCACAGATTTTTGAACATACCGAATTGCTTTTTTCGAAAACTAGAACCTCATTCCCATCTCTGCTTGCATTCAGAGCGGCGCTGAGACCAGCAGGACCCGCGCCGGTTACTAGGATTTTCATTTTCTTCACCGGTCAAACGAATTTTGCTATTAGCATGGATAGGGCGATAAAATTCCATAAAAGTATGATTCCTTTCAGGGCGTTCCAAGCTAAAACTCGGGTTTTGCTGTTCTTTGTCGCTTCATACAAGATTATGATGTATGTTCCTTGAATGCCTATAGCTACTGACATAAAGATGGAAAACAGAGTTATCGTTAGAGTCTGCAGGAAAAAGCTCCCAATGCATACTAATGCACAGCTTATGCCAAACCACAAAGGAGCGTGAAATTTGTCATTCCACAATTCTAGACTGTACGATATTGGAAAGAATAATAGCGGCATAATAAATATCGAAAGCAGATAACTGATTGTAAATGATAAGTAAACGCCAATGAGCGCTCCGACAATCAAAAATAGGAGGCTTAAGGCATATAGTGTTCTGTTAGGTATTTTTGTGTTCCAATGGTGACCCTTAATCTCGTCTAAATAATGGGAGCCTTGGTGCGCTAAAAAGACGCCTATCGAAGCCATGATGAGTCTGTCAAAATGGATGTTTTGAGCCATGGCTGCTCCAATTACGGCAAAGTCCAAGACAACACTTGAAAAGGGCAAGTGCAATAGAATTGCATAGTCAGAAATATGGAATTTCCTGTACCATTTAGCTGCTTTTTCTCTCTGAACGACCCCTTTTATCATGCGATTTTCTTTCATCTAATTCTCCAGACATCTGGTTGATAATGTGTCGTGGAACAGGTCGTCTTGTCCATGTTCATGTTTGCCGTTTGTCAAATTCGTTTAATGCGTTTATTGGGTTGATTTATGTCAGCACTGCTACCAGATTCCCATTCCTCACCACTGCAAGCCTAGGTATGCGTTTTTGCTTCATGATTTTCAAGGCTTCTATCAATGGTTGGTCAACGTCCACCGTTAGAACAGGCGTAGACATTATTTCCTTTGCTGTAGTCTTCTTCGCATCTTTTCCAGCTTTGAGCACTTTTTCCAAAATATCTCTTTGATCCACTATCCCGATTATGCTTTTGCTGTCGCTGACGAGAACTGAGCTGACGCTGTTTTTAAGCATGACATCAGCTATTTTCAGAACAGAGTCTGAACTTGAAACTTCTGCAACGGCTGTCCCCATGGCGGAAGAACCGATCTCCGAGATCATTGTTCCTCTTTTCCAAATGTCGCTCAACAACTCGTTTGCTCTCTCCACGAATTTCTGGTCGTTGGTGTAGAAAGCGTTACGCAGATAGAAGGGATATTCGATGTTTTCCTCTAACGTTGGTGCTTTGAATATGAACAGGTGCTTGCTGTCTGCCATCATCATTGTCAAGTAACTTATGGAAACATGCTTGATTTGGTAAAGCTTCGAGAGCCTTTGCGCGGCTTCCAGATTGTCCAAATCGATAGATGTCATGACGGAAAATTTGACGCCTTTCTTGGAGTATTTCTGAAACGGGTCGTTTTCCAAGATCCTGTTCACGCCAATGGGCGGCATTATCAGGGTAACGTTATTGGTCGTGTCAAGTATTTTTTCTATTTTTGCCTGTACATCTTTTGCTTCTTTTATTATGACTGTTTCTTCTATTGGCGTTCCCGTTTCAAGTGCGCTTACTCTTTCTTTCGCATCAAGAGAATTGCCCCATATCTCCATGAAAGAAGCTCTTAAGGCTGAAACAAACATTCTGCTGGTTATCAATAAGCCCGTATCTTCTTGGATCATGGACAATTCATCTCCAGAGGTCAGATAGAGAAAAGCTTCATCCTCATCTTTTATGACAAAACGTTGGTGAAATTTGGAAACCAAATCTGTGTGGCGCCACTCCGCATTGGTATTTTTGGAGATTTGTTTGGTTATGCGTTTTGTTATGTTGAGGTTGTCTTTCGAGATGTTTGTAAGCATTCTGAACTGGATGTCTCTTTTTTTTCGCACTGTTTCAATTATTGTGTCTAGAACGCCTGCATTGTCTTCTTGGATCAAGCCTGTGCTCGTGGTTAAGCCTAAGAATTCTTTATTGGCTTCGTTTGCCATTTGAGTAATCTTCGAGTAAATTCCATGCTTCCCAACGATCACTTGCAGTTTGGCGAGAGGGTATTCTTGCTCTGTCTCTCTTCTGCTGATGGATTTGAAATAGTTTATCAGGTCTTCCTTTTCAGTTTCTAGGCTGGCTACTTCGGTTTTCTTGGTTTTTATGAATGATTCGATTAGAGGCTCTATCGCGGCTCCGGCGTATCGTGTTGGAGCTTCAAGGGTTACTTCCACTATTCCTTTTTCTTGCAGGCTGGCTAATGAGCGGTATATCTGGGCTCTGTCAATGTCAAGATATGCTGCGACAGAATGCGCTTTTTGTGGGCCTTTCTTCCAGAGAAACAAGTAAATTTCAGTTTCTCTTCTTGATAAGCCGAGTTCGCGAAGAATTTCGAAAAGCCTTTTTTCGTCCAACTTCATCAGATCATGTTGCTTTCTACTGTTTATGCTTTTGAACTTTATCTAAATTTTAATACTTATATGTAATGATTGCACTGTTATTATTGTTTAGCGTCATGGTTTTGGTGCTAAATGAGCAAAAAAGTGCAGGAGAAGGTATTTTGAAAAAGAGAAAAAAATCGACTGGTTCCAATGAAAAAGTCAACGCGGATGCAAAAGTGACTGCAAACGATGATAAACTCAAGCAGGTTAATGAGCAGATTCGCTCCGACGCAGAGATGCTGCAAAAAGAAAGAGACATTCTCAAGGCAATCATGAAAAATGCAGGCATCATGATGGCTTATTTTGACACCGAATTCAACTTTGCAGCTGTTAACTCCGCATACACAAAAGGCGCGGGTCGTACAGTTGAAGAATTAATTGGGAAGAACCATTTTGCCATGTTTCCCAACGCTGAAAACCAAGTCATATTTGAGAAGGTCAGGGATACGGGTGAACCCGTAACGTTCTTTGACAAGCCTTTTGAGTTTGCAAGTCATCCTGAAAGGAGAATAATTTACGGGGATTGGACGCTCGCACCAGTGAAAGACGAAGGAGGAAAGGTGCAAGGACTTATTCTATTTTTGTTTGAAACTACCCAACGGAAGAGAGCGGAAGAGGAAGCTAGAGCTTTGTCACGCTTTCCATCTGAAAACCCCAATCCTGTAATGCGGATCTCGAAAGACGGCACAATTCTATACTGCAACAACGCGGCATTATTCATATTAGATGAATGGAAAAGTCAGATTGGACAGCATGCGCCAAGTAAATGGTGCCAGCTTGTTGAAGATGTTTTCAAATCAAAAACGAAAAGTGAGTTCGAAGAAGAATATGGAAATCAAATATTCTCATTCGTGTTAGCGCCGATCGTTGAGGAGGACTACGTCAACGTTTATGGGCGAAACATCACCGAACGCAAAAAGGCAGAGGAGGCGCTGCGCAAAGCACATGAGGAACTAGAAATACGCGTTGAGGAACGTACCAAAGAACTGACAGAAGCAAGTGAACAACTGCAAGCAGAAATCGCCGAACGCAAACGAGCTGAAGAGAACGTGGAAACCGAAAGGAAGCGGTTCATTGACGCGATAGATATGTTGCCGGCTTATTTGATTCTGCTGACGCCAGATTATCACGTGTCCTATGCCAACCGCTTCTTCCGAGAGCGCTTCGGAGAGGACCGCGGCAGGCGCTGCTTTGAGTACCTGTTTGGACGCACCGAGCCCTGCGAGATTTGCGAAACATACAAAGTTTTGAAGACCATGTCGCCCCTTGAGTGGGAGTGGACTGGCCCAGATGGTCGCAACTACCACATTTTTGACTTCCCCTTCATCGATAGCGACGGTTCAACTCTTATTATGGAGGTGGGCATCGACGTCACCGAACGCAAACAGGCAGAGAAGGCATTACGCAAGGCACACAATGAACTGGAAATACGCGTTGAGGAACGTACCAAAGAATTGACAGAAGCCAGCAAAAAACTGCAAGCTGAAATTGCCGAACGCAGGGAAACCGAACGTGCACTGCGTGAAAGCGAGGAACGCTTCCGCGTTACTTTTGAACAGGCAGCTGTTGGCATTGACATACTCAGTCTTGATGGACGTTTCATAAGAAGCAACTCGACGCTTCAAGGAATCCTAGGTTACAGTGAGGAAGAATTGCGCCAGCTCAGGTTAAGCGATGTTACCCATCCGGATGACCTGCCCCGCGAGCAGTCTCTGATTGATGACTTGTTGGCGGGACGCATTGGCAACTATACAATCGAAAAGCGTTATGTGCGGAAGGATGGGCAGAATGTGTGGGCGCGCGTCACTTCATCGCTTTCGAAGACCGCAGAGCCTTATCGGATTTCAATTGTTAGAGACATCACTGAACGCAAGAAGGTTGAGGAAGAACTGCTTGAGACCCGAAACTACTTGGAGAATCTGATTGACTATGCCAACGCACCCATTATAGTCTGGAATCCAGATTACCGTATAACCCGTTTTAATCATGCCTTCGAGAGGTTGACTGGACATAATGTAGCAAATATCCTTGGTAAGCCACTTGAAATTCTGTTCCCAGAGGGTAGCAAGGAGGAATCTATGAAACATATAGGTCGGACTTCATCTGGAGAACAATGGGAAGCTGTAGAGATACCTATACTGAGGACTGATGGGTCTGTGCGCACGGTTCTGTGGAATTCAGCAAACATCTTTGGTAAGGATGGAACTGTAGTCGTTGCCACTATAGCTCAGGGACACGATATTACTGAACGAAAACTTTCGGAGAAAGCGTTGCTAGAGAGCCAAAATGACTTGAACAGGGCTCAGATCGTGGCTAAAATCGGAAGCTGGCGGTTGAACGTGCAGAGCAATGAACTGCTCTGGTCCGACGAGACCCACCGCATATTTGGGGTTCCTAAGGGAACTCCCATGACTTATGAAACCTTCCTTGGCGCAATACATCCGGATGACCGGAGTTATGTTGATGAAAAGTGGAATGCGGCTCTTCACGGGGAGAGCTACGACATCGAACATAGAATAGTCGTTAATGGAGAAGTCAAGTGGGTGCGAGAAAAAGCTGAACTGGAGTTCGACAAGGACGGATTGCTAATAGGCGGTTTCGGAACTGCTCAGGACATAACTGAACGCAAACAGGTTGAACAAGCACTGCAGCAGGCTAAACGCGAGTGGGAACGAACTTTCGACTGTGTTCCGGACTTGATTGCAATTCTGGATACTCAACATAGGATAGTTCGCGCTAATCAAGCCATGGCGCAACAACTGCAACTGGCACCAGAACAATGCAATGGACTATTCTGCTTCAGTTGTGTACACGGAACAAGGCAGCCGCCTGAGTTCTGTCCTCATACACAAACCTTGCAGGATGGTCAGGAGCATGTGGCTGAAGTACACGAAGATGCTCTTGGAGGTGACTTCTTGGTGAGCACAACGCCGTTAAGAAATGAGCGAGGACAGTTGATTGGATCGGTACATGTAGCCAGGAATATCACTGAACTCAAGAAATCCGAAAATAGACTTCGCGAAACACGCGACTATTTGGACAACCTCCTGAACTATGCTAACGCTCCCATCATTGTGTGGGACCCAGAGTTCAAAATCACCATGTTTAATCATGCCTTTGAGCGCCTGACAGGACTTAGCGTAAGAGACATAATTGGCAAACCGTTGGACATACTCTTTCCAGAAGAGCGAAAAGAGGAAGCCATAAACTACATAAAACGTACTTTAGTAGGTGAGCATTGGGAAACTGTTGAAATTCCCATTCGGCACACAGATGGAACTGTAAAGATTGCTTTGTGGAATTCTGCGAACATCTATGATAGCAGTGGCAAAACAATAATCGCTACTATTGCACAAGGACAGGACATAACTGAGCGCAAAAAACTGGAGGCCCAACTCGAAAAGCACACTAGACATTTGGAGGAGTTAGTTGAGGAAAAGACTAGGCAACTGAAAGATTCGGAAAGACTTGCTACTATTGGACAGACGGCTGGCATGGTGGGACATGACATCCGCAACCCGCTTCAAAGCATTGAAGGAGCCGCTTACCTAGGGAAAGAGGAGCTCAAATCATTGCCTGATGAAAGCAGTGCAAGAAGAGAATTGGAAGAAATAATTGAAATGATCGAGAACCAAACCAGATACATAGACCACATAGTTTCAGATTTACAAGACTTCGCCAAACCACCCTTGCCACAACCTAGGGAAACAGACATTCAGCAAATAATCGACGAGTCACTCTCTATGATTGACATACCCGCCAACATACAAGTCAAAACCATACTTCAGGAAGATCTCAAAAAGCAACTGTTGGATCCAACATTCTTAAAGCGAATACTCTTAAATCTGATTAAGAACGCAACTCAGGCTATGCCAAACGGAGGAGAACTTGCCATAAAAGCATACGAAGACCAACAGACCTTGCGCATAAGTGTTGAAGATACAGGCGCAGGCATATCGGAAGAGGAAAAACCTAAAATATTCACACCATTATTCACCACAAAAGCCAAGGGGCAAGGCTTGGGGCTGGCAGTCTGCAAAAGACTGGTGGAAGCGCACACTGGTGAAATCACCTTTGAAAGCGAAACTGGAAAAGGAACCAAATTCATGATAAAACTACCACTCACAAAGAAGGCGAACTAAGAATGGAAAAACAAAAGAAAACCATCCTCATAATAGACGACGATAAATCCATACAACAAATCTTTGCACGCATTCTCAAAAAGCAAGGATATGATACGGACAATGCTGAAACAGGACAAGAAGCACTAGAAAAACTTCGGGCACGAAAATACAGCTTGGCATTGATAGACATAAAACTTCCAGACACCAACGGCACGGACCTCATAACCAGAATTCACGCAATCGACCCGAGCATGATAAAAATCGCCATAACAGGCTTCCCCTCAATAGAGGATGCAACCCGCGTCATAGACCGAGGAGCCTCCGCCTATCTTGTGAAGCCCGTCAAAGCTGAAGAACTAATAAAAATAATCTCTGAAAAACTCAATAGTCAAGAAGAGCACCACACCTAACCTTTTTTGTTTTGCGATTCTGAACATTAGCGCAACTACAAAAAGCGCCTCTTCTACATCAATTGCGGCAGTGTGACAGCACCACAACAGTAACACACTCTTAAAAGCGAAATCCGGCTCTTACTACTGCTGAGCAAGTTGCCGAACATACTCATAATAGACGACGACAAAACTATACTCAAAATCTTATCGAAGATACTGCAAAAGGAAGGATTCAATGTCAACACCGCGGAAACCGGACAGGATGCCCTAAACAAACTTGAAACCCAACAATATGACGCAGCGCTGATAGACGTTAAACTTCAAGACGTGAACGGCATAGACTTATTGAACAAAATCCAAAAGATCGCCCCTAGCATGGTAAAAATCATGTTGACAGGATATCCATCAGAGGAAGACAGAACACGAGCCCTAGCGCAAGGAGCGGCTGATTACCTTACCAAACCGGTCAAATCTGAGAAGCTAATTGAAGTCATAGAAAGCAAACTTGAACAAGACTTACGAAAGCCGCAGATACAATGACCACATGCATGTTTACCTGTCTTCTTCAGGAAACGCCCCATTAACATCTGTAAGGGGTTTTCTTGTAATTCAGCCAAATTTCGTGAAGGTGTGACTGTTTAAGCACAATCGCACAACCTTATACTATTGAAAGGCTCATGGTAATTTGAGGTGCGCGAAAAACCCCCTTGAGCCAATTGCAAAGGTCTGGAGCAGACAGTTTTACCCCTTTCTCCTTGTTTCCTCACTCCGGACCGAACGCGCGCCCCACAAAGCGAATAATAGCTATTTCTTTCTAGGAAAGTGTTTTCGAGTTCGCAATCCAAGCTTAACGACGGAAAGCATCAGAGGAACCTCCATCAAAGGCCCTATCACCGTGGCTAGAGCAGCGCCTGAGCCTATGCCGTAAAGGGTTGTAGCTACAGCTATTGCAACTTCAAAGTGGCTGCTACTGCCTATAAGCGTGACGTCAATTGCAGTCTCATACACCCAGCCTGCGAAATACCCAAGCAAATAGGTCCAAGAAATCATTACCGCATAGTGCACAAGATTGGGAAATGCAAGATAAGCAACCAACAAGGGATTGTTAAGAATGGTTTGCCCTGCAAAAGAGAAAAGAACTATCAGCGTTGTTAACAGGGCGATGATGGAGACTTTTCCGATGGCTGGTTGATACTTGTTTTCAAACCATTCTTCTCCTTTGCTTTTCAGCAGGTATTTTCTAGAAATTGCGCCCGCAGCGACTGGCAAGGCTATGAAAACTAGAACGCTGATTCCGATCAGGTCCCAAGGGACTGGAATGCTGCTTACTCCAAGATATAATGCTGCAAGCGGAGCATACAGTAAGAGCATCAGAAGAGCGTTGATTGAAGTGTTGATCAGTCCCTGTGCCATGTCGCCTCTTGCGAGGAACATCCACCACATGACCATAGCCGTGCATGGGGACAGCCCGAGCAGTATCACGCCTGCAATGTATTGGGTGTTTCCGGCTAGGAAAGTATTCGCAAGAAGCGTCATCAACGGCGGAGCTATTATCCAATTGGCAATTATCGTGACGAGCAATGGTTTGGGTCTGTTTGCCGCTTTCTTGATATCGCTGAAACGTATTCCCAGAACAGTGGGATACATCATGAAGAACAATAAAACACCTATCGGAACGGATAATTGCACGAACTTAAGCGAATCCATAAACTGCCCAAATTCAGGCAAAAACCTTCCAACAAGCAAACCAACAATTATGCATATTACAATCCAGACGGTCAGGTATCTTTCAAAAACCCCTAGACCTTCTTTCTTTGGTTGCGATTGGTTGGAAGCCAAATCGTCTTCACCTTGTCAAGAGAATTATGTAGAGGAACATATTCAAATATTTAAATATGTAGTTCTCAATCTTCCCTAATGAACATCGACATCGAGAATTCTTTCAACAAGTCTTGGATTAGCTATCTTGTAGAAAACCCACTTTCCCTTTCTCGAATCCTCAACTAGTTTCGCATTCTCAAGTATCCTCAGATGGTGCGACGCCGTTGGTTGCGTCAGGTCTAAGGCAATCATGATCTCACAAACGCACATCTCGCGTGTTCTTAAGAGGTTTAGAATCCTCAGCCTAGTCTCGTCGGCAAGAGCTTTGAAGAGTCTACCTTGCTTCTCTGCAACGTCAAGTCTTGCAACTTTGTTGGCTAAACGCTTCAAGTCGCTTGAGTGTTTGGGAGCGTCTTCGCAAAAGTGGAGACCTGACTTTGCCAATCTAGCGAGACGTTTTTCAGCGGTTGAGTTAGTCATAGCTTAATCTATATGGAGAAATTGGCAACATATTTAAATATGTTATTATGTCTGAACATCTCAGGAAATTAAAACATGAAAGTGCTTTTTGTTTGCGTCGAGAATGCAGGTAGAAGCCAGATGGCAGAGGCATTTGCCAAAGCCTATGGTAAAGGTAAGGTTGAAGCTACGAGCGGGGGCACTTTGCCTGCAAAAGAAGTCAAGCCCATTGTTGTTCAAGTTATGCGGGAAAAGGGAATAGACCTGTCAGGCAATAAGCCAAAACTTGTTACCCGTGACATGGTTCAAAAGGCGGATAGGATAATTGTGATGGGATGCAGTGCTGAGGGTTTCTGTCCAGCGCCTATGCTGAACAAAGTGGAGGATTGGGGAATAGAAGATCCTAAAGGTAAGCCATTGGAAAAGGTAAGAGAAATCAGAGATGAAATAGAAAGAAAGGTAAAAACGCTTATCGACGAGATATCTTGACACTCACGTTATGCCATCGCATCAATATTGGAAGACACATCCCCTTCTAGAAAGAGTTTGAAAGAACCGCGAATCAATTAATTCTTCTTAATGAAGTTGCTGTTTCGTTCTCCACTTTGATCTTAGAAAGTAGAAGCTTGCAGTGGAAACCACCATCACTGTCCCAACGATCCAAGATTCCATAGGCAAAGAAAACATCAAGATTATGCAGCTAAAAATGCCTAATAAAGGAATTAATGGATGGAAGGGAGTTCTAAACGTGTTAGAATGCGGCATTTTCTTTCTAAGCCTTACCACCGCTAGGTTTGCCACCACATGCGTAGATAAAATCATGAAGCTTGTTACGGCTACTGTTTGCCTCAAATCCAGAACGAGCGCTAACGAAGCGGTAACGGCGCCCATGATAAGGATGGAAATGTAAGGTGTTCCAAACCTTGAAGATATTTTCGCTGCAGTTTTGGGAAGTTGACCATCCCGAGCCATTGCAAATGAGACTCTGGACAAACCGATAAGGTTAGTCAATAAGACACTGATAGTGGCGATGATAGCGCCCAATGAAACAGTTGCAACCAGCGCATTGTTGCCAATGGCTTTTGCTGCGTCAGCAAGTGGTGACCCTGACTGTGCTAAAAGCCTATAGTCCTGAAGCCCAGTTGCAGTGAAGCCTGTCACAACATAGACTATAATAGAGATTACCAGCGCAAGCAGAATCGATAGAGGCAAGGTCCGCTGCGGATTCTTAACTTCCTCGCCTAGAGTGGCTATTCTTCCAAAACCGAGATAAGCAAAAAAGATGAAAGCTGCTCCTTCTAAAACTCCAAATGCCCCGTTGGGACTGAATGAAGAAAAATTCTGGAAATTCACATGGAATATTCCAAACCCAACGAATAGGCAGAGAATTGCGATCTTTGTCAGAACTAGGATGTTGTTGACGGTTGCGGATTGTTTGATTCCAACAATGTTTAAACCCGTTAATGCTGCCGCAGTTAAGGCAGCAGTGATGTTGATTGGAAGCACAGGAAATACAGTTACAAAGTAGTGTGCAAATCCGAGGCTTATCGCCACTCCAGCCACTATCTGCGCCAACAACCACAAACAACCCGCAACAAAAGCTACTGCGGGAGAAAACAGTTCATGCGCAAAAGCATAAATGCCTCCTTCTTTTGGAATTGCTGAACCCAACTCTGCAAAACTGAACGCGGTAAATGAGGCGACAACACCAGCAATTATTATCGAAACGATGACGGATGGGCCAGCGTAACCTATGGCTATGCCTAATACCACGAAAATTCCAGCGCCTATTATGGCTCCGATGCCAATGGCAGTGGCGTCAAAAAGATTTAGGCAACGTTTCAATTCCATGCGTCATCATTCAGAGCATTATCGTCAGCAGCTGCCTAAAAAGATTCACATCACTTGTCAGTGAGTTATTCTGTCTATGAGGTTGCCTTCTGAATCAAAGAGTTGCGCATCTAAAGCCATGCTTCCCACTGCGTGCGTGGCACAGCTTAGGCACGGGTCAAAGGCTCGGATAACAGCTTCAACCCTGTTTAGCAGTCCTTCGCTTAAGTGTTTTCCATTAACGTATTTCTTAGCAACCTGAGTCACAGCTTTATTATAGGCTATGTTGTTATGTTCGGTCGCAATAATCATGTTAACATCTGTTACTATGCCTTCTCTGTCAACTTTGTAATGATGAATCAATGTTCCTCTAGGCGCTTCAGCCACCCCAACACCTTCACTTCGGCTGACAGAAGCCTTAGCCCACACACGATCTGAACAGATTTCTGGGTCCTTGAGAAGGTCTTTCGCACGTTCGATGCAGAACAGAACCTCCACTAACCGTGCGTAGTGATAGTGGAAGGTGCTTTGGACAACTCCATTTTTGCCAAGCTTCTTAAACTCTTTAAGCTCTTCGTCTGCAAGAGGCGTGCCGCAATGCGAGGAAATGTTGAGCCGCGCCAACGGTCCTACCCTGTACGCTCCTTCAGGATAGCCTAACGGCTTATAGTATGGAAACTTCATGTAAGACCATGGTTCAACGGCTTCACCAACATACTCAGAATACTTGCTAGGATCAAGCTTGTCGAACACGATGTTACCATCATTGTCAACCATCCGCATTTTGCCATCGTAATGCTCAAGCCCGCCATTATCTGTTACGAGACCCATATAGTAAGTGGGAAAGCAACCAAAGTTCTGCACTTCTTCATCCAAGCCTTCTAGGCTTTTCTTAAACATTGAAATGGTTTTCAGCGTGGCATCTAGAGATTCTGGCAAATTAGAAAGAAGGTAGTTAGCTCTTTCTTCCGTAAGCGCCCATTTCACGCCGCCAGGCACAATCCAATCGCTGGAATGGATTCTTTTGCCCGCCAATTTCTCTATTATTTCCTGCCCAAACCTTCTCAGCCTAATACCCTGCTTAGCTATGTCAGCGTGGCTTTCTATTAAACCAAAAATGTTTCTCTTCGCCGGGTCTGCGTCCATTCCTAAAAGAATGTCAGGCATAGACAGATGGAAAAAGTTCAATGCATGCGATTGAATGATCTGTCCCATGTGCATGAGACGGCGCAGCAGTACCGCTGTTCTAGGAATGTTCACAGCAACTATTTCATCACATGCTTTTGCTGCGGCTAACAGATGGCTGACTGGACAGATGCCGCAGGACCTTGAGGTTATGCTTGGCATTTCATAGAATGGGCGTCCTTCGCAGAATTTTTCGAACCCTCTGAAATCCGTGATTTGTAACCGAGCTTCCTTTACAGACCCGCCATCATCTAGAAAAATTGTTACTTTGGCGTGACCCTCTATCCTCGTGACTGGGTTTATCACGATTCTGTCGTTTGCTTTCTCAGGTCGTTTCTTAACCATATTTGGATTTACCATCCATGTTAGGTGTTCTTCCAGACAACAGTTCAGTCAAAACGTAATTTATAAGATCAGCCGACGGTGGGCATCCAGGAATAAAATAATCCACTTTAACTATCTCATGCAACGGGTGCGCTTGTTTCAACAGTTTCGGAACGTCTGTTGGAATTTGCGGGTTTATGTCCGCGGTTTCCACGTACGCTTTTGTGAGTACGGCTTTGTCGCTGTCGCTCCAAGCATTTCTTAAAGCAGTAACATTTCCTGTGACGGCGCAGTCCCCCAGCGAAACCAAAACTTTCGTGCGCGCTCTCGCCTGTTTTAGCATGTTTAGTTGTTCTTCGTTTGCCACGGCGCCCTCAACAAGCGTCAAGTCAACATTTTCCGGAAAACTCTTGATATCTGCAAAGGGACTGTAAACCAGCCTAGTTTTCTTAGCTAACTCTATTAGGCGTTCATCTTGGTCGAGAAAGGACATGTGACACCCAGAACAGCCGCTCAGCCAGATCGTTGCCAAATTAACTTTTTTCTGGGTCTCCATTTTAGCGTTGTCTCCTTTCAAGGACAAATCTGGCTATGTCTTTGTTTTTGGTCTTAGAGAGCGGTTCGCCCTCGACGTAGATGGCGCCAACCGGACAGACTTTCGCGCATTTCCTGCATGAAGTGCAAGAGTGAGCATCCTTCCAGAGGTCATCCAGATCCATTATCACCTGCGCATCTTTACCCCTCATCTTCAAATCAAGCGTGTGAACCCCTTCTATTTCATCGCAAACTCTAATGCATCGAGTGCAGAGTATGCACCTGTTGCGGTCAATTACCAGAAAATCGTGCGTAGAATCTATTTTGTGGCTGGTCCATTCACGCTCAAACATGACATGATCAACTCCCAGTTCGTTAGCCAACGCCTGCAGCTCACAGCTGCCATTAGCAACGCATACTGAACATATGTGAGTCCTCTCGGAGAGGAGGAGTTGCAAAGCCATTTTCCTGTATTCCTTAAGCCTTTCCGAGTTGGTTATGACTTCCATTCCATTGCTAACTGGCGTTGCGCATGAAACTAAAAGCTTCGGGGAGCCTTTGATTTCAACAAGGCACATGCGGCATCCGCCGTAACTGGTTAATCCTTCAAGATTGCATAATGTGGGGATGATGATTCCGTTTTCTTTGGCAGCCTCAAGGATCGTTTTGCCTTCTTGAGCTACGACATCCTGACCATCTATTTTCAGCTTAATGGTTCTAAGGCTCAAGTCTTGCTCGCATCCTTTCCATTCTTGAAGCATTTTCCTGCAGGGCATTTCTTATCAACAATGTGCGAAACATATTCATCTCTGAAATAGCGCAGCGTAGTTAGAACAGGGTTTGGCGCTGTCTGACCGAGACCGCAGAGGCTTGCCTCCCTAATGTACTCGCTTGATTTTTCTAAAATCGGTAAATCTTCAATTCTTCCTTCGCCATGTGTAATCTTTTCAAATATCTCTCTCAACTTCAAGAGTCCTGCTCTGCAAGGAGTGCACCTACCGCAAGATTCTTCCACGCAAAAGTCTGTGAAGAACTTTGCAGTGTCTACCATACAGGACTCATCGTCAATCACAACTATTCCGCCCGAACCCATTATCGCTCCAGCCTTAGCCAAAGACTCATAATCAATCGACAAATCCAGAAGCGTTTCCGGAATGCATCCGCCTGAAGGCCCGCCAACCAAAACCGCCTTAAACGCCTTTCCATCAGCCACTCCTCCACCTATTTCAAACACAACTTCTCTTAACGTGATGCCCATTGGAACTTCTATGAGTCCCGGATTGCTGATCTTGCCTGTTAGAGAGAAGCATTTGGTTCCGGTGCATTTTGGAGAACCGATCTTTGAAAACCATGCTCCACCGTTTAACACTATGAGTGGTATGTTTGCCAGTGTTTCGACGTTTTGTATAAGCGTTGGTTTATTCCATAATCCTGAGGTTGCAGGATATGGCGGACGCGGGCGAGGCATTGCTCTTCTGCCTTCCACTGAGGCAAGTATTGCTGTTTCTTCGCCGGCTACGAAGGCTCCTGCTCCCAACCTGAGTTCAACGTTGAAATTGAGGGAAGTTTCAAGGATATTTTCTTCTAGAAGGTTGTGTGACTTTGCGCTGTCTAAGGCTTTTTTCAGAGTTTGAACGGCTAGGGGATATTCGGCTCTTATGTAAATGTAACCTTGCTCTGCCCCTATGGCATAAGCGGCTATCAGCATACCCTCAATTATCGCATGTGGGTCTGCCTCGGCAAGCGTGCGATTTGCGAAGACACCTGGATCGCCTTCATCCAAATTAGCCACTAAGTATTTTGGGGAACTATGAGATCTTGCAACGAAATTCCATTTTTGTCCTGTCTGAAAACCAGCGCCTCCTCTGCCTCTGAGCCCGCTCATAGTGACTTCGTCTATAACCTCTTGGGGGCTCATTTTCGTTAGGCATTTGACCAGCGCAGAGTATCCTCCCATCGCTATGTAATCCTCAATTCTAAGGGGATCTGTTTTTCCAGCGTTTCTGAGAACCAGCCTGAGCTGTTTCTTGAAGAAGGCTTCTTTGCCGTACAGAAGGTTTTTCACGGGAAGCCCTAGGGTTAGGTGATCTCTGACTATTTCTCGGGCTTTTTCAGGGGTTACGCTTTGATAGAGAAAGTCGCCGGGTTCCACAACTACCGCTGGACCTGCAGAGCATGTTCCTACGCACCCTGTCCTAGCAACTCTGCATTCTTTTTGAACGCCAAATTCTTTAACAGCGTCTTCAAAAGCCTTTAGAACTTTCAACGCGCCGAAAGGAACGCATCCGCTGGAACAGCATACGTTTATTCGGTATTTGTAGGCTCTTTGCAGGTCTAATTCGGTTTCAGCTATCTTGAGAATCTCAAGCGGCTTCAACCTTCACGCCTCCAAGTGCGAGTTTTATTCTTTCTAACACCGCCTCTTTCGTTGCCTTGCCTATGATTTCTCCGTCAACAACTACGTTTGGAGCCATAGCGCATGCGCCTATGCAACGTGTAACAAACAAAGAAAGCCTTCCGTCAGGGGTGGATTCTCCCCGCTTAATGCTAAATTCACGCTCGATCGCTGATATGATTTCTTCAACTTCCTTTACATAGCATGCTGTACCCAAGCACGCTGTCACTGTGTGTTCTCCTGGTTTTTTCAATTTGAAGAAATTGTAAAAGGTTGCCACGCCGTATGCGTGACTGTATGGAAGGTCAAGCGCTTTGGAAATGTGTGTCAGTAATTCTTTATCCAGATAGCCGTAGAGTTCCTGAGCGTTGTGAAGTATTTCGAGGAGTGCGCTCTTCTGATATTGATGTTCTTTCATAGTCTTTTCAAGCAGTGTGAGGCGCTTGTCATCCTTCAACAAACTATGCAGATCCCCTAAAGGCTCCAGTTTCAAACGGCGTTAAGACTCTCGGATAATGTATTTAGGAGTTTCTGTAGCATCATGACATATCTTGCAACGCTGTGCCAGTGCCTCTCAATAGGCGGAGCATACTAAAACGTGTAATGTTCTTTCATGCATTGATAACCTTGCAGCATTTCATAGCATGGGAAGGAAACGCAGTCGCTGCATTGCTTGAGGTCTTCGTTGGCGCAGTCTCGAATTGAACATTTTTCTCTTTTGAAACAACCAGGACAGCCTGACTCGCTGGTTTCAGTTTTTCGATATACGCACCAACTGCAATTGAGTCCGCAGGGGCTTAAGAACTTGGGTATTTTAGCTTTGCTCATTTTGTGTCGACCTCTCATATTCACCCTTAGAAAAGATTTCACGACACTTGCGGCAATAGTATATATTGAGTGATATTGCTTATAAGATTTGACTTGCTTTTCTCATTGGTTGAGATCGATGATTAATGTGGGGAACTTTGTATTTCGAGGTTCCGGCAAGTTTAAATATCATTGTTGATATCAATGACGATATCGATGGTGATAAGATATGCATCCGTTTGTTAAACATTGGATGAAACACACAGCAATTGTTCCAAAAGGATTCATACGCTATCAAGTCCTCGAACTGTTAAGCGAAAAACCCATGTCAGGGTCAGAAATAATAAACGAAATTGAAAAGAAAACAGAGGGACGTTGGAAACCAAGTCCCGGCTCAGTCTATCCGCTCTTATCGTGGTTGCAAGATAATAGTTGCATTAAAGAAATGCCAACTGAAGAGGGCGGAATGAAGCGTTACGCGCTCACGGATAAGGGCAAAGCCCTCCTAGAGGAGCAAAGGAAAATAAAGAGAGAATTCAGGAAAGAGGCAAGATTTATGCCACCCCCATTCCTTGGAGGCTTATGGTTTAGAATACCACCAGAGAAAACCGCTGAATTGCGAAAATCTATGCATAGGGTTGTGTCTGCATTTTTCGAACTTGGAAGCAACTTGGAAGAACATTTTTCAGAACACGCTATTGAAGAAGTTTCGAAAGTTTTAGATGAGGCCGCGGGGAAACTTGAAGACATAAACCGCAAATTGGAGGAATCAAAAGATGAGTGACGACATAATCACGGCTGAAGGACTGACAAAAGTCTTCAACAAGCATTTAACGGCTGTTGACCACATCAACTTCAGCGTCAAACACGGCGAAATTTTTGGTTTTTTGGGACCGAACGGTGCTGGAAAAACCACTACAATCAACATGTTAATAACAATCGCAAGACCCACTGAAGGAAAAGCTACAATTCTAGGCAGCGACATAGCAAAACAAAGCATGGATGTTAGAAGCTCAATAGGAGTTGTCCCCCAAGAGTACACTGCAGATGAAGACTTAACAGGCTA
>DATBWI010000052.1:0-8091 GCA_036514855.1 Bathyarchaeia archaeon
AGGGATCCGCCGCAATTTATCGTTATGTTTGTGGGATTCTTTGTCGTGTTTGATAGTTGGACGTTGCCAACGGCTTCCCAATGATCAAAAACATAGCCAGTAGGAAAGTTGGCAGTAGCAAAGTCTGAAGTTCCATAGTCGAAAACATCTTGGGTTCCGTTGTTGTATGTCCCGCATTGAAAAGTAATGTTGAAACACGAACAGGCAGGATCGGTGAGGAAAGTAACCTCGCACATGGCGGGATAGAATATTGCCTTGAGCGAACCGCCACCAGTAACGTTTACGCACGTAGGATTCTCGCCTATGATTGATACCTCAACATCGCCAGTTGTTTCCCAGTGGTCAAAATTCCAGCCAACAGGACAATTGGTTGTAGCCACCGCCGAAATGCCATTCGAGAATGCTCCTACGTCACTGTCATTGTATGTCATCCCTAGGAAATTGATGCCAAAACCATGTTCACCAGGCTGAGTTAGAAAAGTAACTTGGCATTCTTCCGGCTGACATGGATATTCAAACCATGATTGCAAAGAAACCCAATTAGTGCCATTCCACATCTCGTTCTCTCTGCCATCAGCGAAAGTACACCATGAACCCCAACCAGTAGCAATCCAATCGGATGCTAAACCGTCCCAAGTGAAGTTTGCGTTTGCATCAACACCCACCATGTAGTTCCAGTCCATACAGTCCCAAACAGTCTCGTTGACAGCGCCTTCCATCTCGACCTTTGGCACCATGATTTCAATGAATGTATTATTGAAGCTGTAAGCAACGCTGGCATTTGCAATAATGTCTGTATAGCCGTTACCCCATGTGAAGTTGTAGAGACATGGAAAATCAGGCGTGTCTGGACTGACAAGGAGGGGTGAAGGTTCAGATCCAACAGTGAACACACCATCACCGTTGAAATCCAGCCATACAACCACCCCAAATAATTGATAGTTTGATAGGAAGGCGAGGTACGCGTTACCTGCATCGTCATACATGTCCCACACGCTTACCCAGAAGTCAACATTAACGTCGTCTGTCGTGCTAAGATCGTGATCATGGGCTATTGTGTCGTTGGCAACTAGTTTCCAGCCTTCGCCGGTCATTCTTTCCATTGTGTCCATATGTGGGCTGTCGCCTGAGGCATAGCCGTCTACGATTGGTTCGCAAAATGTCGGGACGATCTGCAAAGGTACTACAAGCATAGTCACTACAATAAAAGCAACAGCTATGTTCTTATGGTTCATTTTGTTTCTCCCTTCTTTTTGATGGCCTTAACGCAGGCTTTGAGCGGTTTCCGCTTTCGTGGGAAACGTACGATTGCCCCTACGCGCGATCGTGTTTTTCAGAGCATGGGACAATAAACCAATCATCTCCCAGAAGGGATCACCTACCTTCATCCGGCAGACTCCACAGATGCCAGTCTGTGACCTTGATATAAGTAAACTGCAAAAATGCCTGTGTCATTAGTTCATTTATTCCTTCGCATTCTGCAATATCTTGTTGAAAACGTAAATAACCATAGCTAATTGCCAATAGATAACTCTACCAAAGACAAATAAGTGGAGCTAACTTCTAGATAAATTTTATGGAACAAATTACCAGCCTAAAAAAGACTTCAGCCTTCATCTTCCCCTAATCTGTAAAATAGTGACAAAACGCTTATCTGGAAAAAACCATTTGCCAGAAAGAGCCAATACAGGTTAAAATTAAGCTTTCTTGAGTATCCTAATGTCTAGTTTTCACAAAAAGTTCTCAATCTTAAGGCTTCCACCCAACAGTCTCATAATCATAAGAAACTAGCGTTCCAAACTTCACTAACGGCTTAATTAATATGTATGTTAGGCGATAAAACGCGAGATTTTACCTCTCCTTCGCAGAAACTGCAAATGATACTACAGTGTATGCGTTTAAAAACGGTACCAAGACAACATTGTTAAACAATGTTCACGTAAACTTTGCCATTTCCTATGATAATATACCGTTGTGGGGCCAAGGAGACACAGTTAGAGTATACATAGGCAAAGAAGGGGAGATCATAGGGTTTATTGGCAACTTTTGGGAAGTCGAAACTGCTGAAAAAGTTCAGGTATTAGCACCAAAACAGGCAGTTGAAAAGCTTAGAGAGCTTGGTTACGGAATAAGCATGTCAAAAAATATTGTTAGCAAGGCCACTGTAAAGTCAATCGCACTTGCGTATTTGGCTCCATCACCAGAAGCGGAAACCACCCAGATAACGCCTGTCTATGTTATCAAGGGAAACCTCGTGGGGAAGGATGGAAGCGTAGGGGATATGCTTCAAATGGTGCCAGCAATTCCATAGAGATGGAAACATTACCCCTTTTTTTAGGGGTTAACGCTTATCAGTAAATCGCAAGATTTAAGAAGCATTATCCACAAAGTTCTGTTGGATATTGCATGACAGAGAAGAGTTATCTCTTGGGAAGTCTGGTTTGTTTAGCACTTCTCATTATAGGCGCTGTCATCTTTTTCTATTTCTCTGCACCAACTGAAAAAAGTCAAATTGCGCTTGACAACCTCTTAACAGTTCAAGCAAATGAGTATGGATATAAAGAATTCGGATTTTTTTCCGACAAAGATACCATTGCTTCATTTAACGTCTCTAATGGAACCGTCAAATCATGCGAACCCTTAACTGGAGCACTCTTTCTTAAATGGCAAGAAGGGCAATATGAACCAAACTGGGCTGAAAAAGATCATGAAAACTACAAACTTATCAAAGAGTATATCCCGCCAGGACTCATTGGACCGGTTTATGTGAGATACTTTCTTTTTTTCAACGAAGACTCTTATGACAAGGAAGTACATCTGCAAGTAACCCAATTTTGGAGTGAACAAAACTCTCTGAATTTGGTAATTGGAGTTGCCACAATTGTTGCAGGTTTAGGATTGCAAACAGCGCTAATCGCAATATATAAACGAAAACCTTTTGTCGGACGATGTTGACTATTTTCGCTCTTCAGCTTTCAGTTAAGTTCTACCCTTAGAAAAAGAAAACTCTCAACAATGCTGTTAAACTTTCTTGTATAAGTATATTGTGTGTGAGGGGTATCCTAACGTTTGGTTTTCACAGAAATTCTCAACTTTAACAGGCTTCCAGCCGACAATCTCATAATCGTGCGATACAACTCTAACACCCTGCTTCAATTCAGACTCAAGTTTGGGCTTAACCTTCTCATTTGCGCTTGTTGTTAAATAAAGAAAAACCACGTCTGCAGAGCTTAAGTCCACCCCGAACATGTCGCCGTTTACCATTGTCACTCTATCCTGTAAGCCCTGCTCATAAACGGAGCCAAGCGCCTTTTTAACCAAGTCCTCTCTCAACTCAACGCCCACAGCCCGCGCTCCAAATTCTTTTGCGGCAATGATGACTGTTCTACCATCGCCAGCGCCCAAATCAAAGAAAACTTCGCCAGCCTTCAACTCTGCCAGCATAAGCATCTTTTTAATGACTTGTGGCGGACTTGGAACGAAAGGCGCTATAAACAATGCACGATCCTCCATTCAAACCAACTTTGCCATTCTTTTTGGTCTAATCAGCTAATCTTTCGCTTTTAAGACTTTTCCACAACTTATGCGACGTAGGAAGACTTTTTGGGTGCAGGTCTTTTGGCTTCTCCGCATTTCATGCAGCTTTGAGCGCAAAGGTCAAGGTATTTTGCCTCGTCAGCCGAACCCACATGCTCAGCAGCTTTCTTGCACATTTCGCTAGGTTCTGAACATCCTTCTTCCTTGCAAAGGTTTGAAATGTATTGGCAAACATCACGGACATCCCTCGGATCAAGCACAGCCCTGTTTGTGCGAACCAGAAGGCATAGTTCTCGAGCTAGGACACACGTTTTAACATACTTAATTCTTTCAAGAACTTCTTCGCGAAGTTTCTTTCGACTTATTTCCAACCTTTAACGTCCCCTAGTGATAGATACAAGAGAGTGTTACGCACAATAAAGCAACCTCTCTTTTAAGATTTGTCATAATTCTTGAACTTTCACCAGAATCTTCTACTCATGGCTTTGCGTTCAGCCTCAAGCACCAGTTCATAGAATTTGTCTGTTAGTCTAGGCTCCTCTTCAAGAACTTTGCTTACGTCAGATGATTGAACTCGTCTGGCGCATAAAGCCACAGCAGCAGCCTTTCCATACTTCTCTATCAACTGCGCCGTTTCCAACGCTTGCTTCCCTAGTTTCTCCTCGCTCTTAGTCAGCTTTTGACCCTTCTTCTCCACAACCGGAAGCGCCTTTTCTTCTTCAACTTTAAGAAGACCTATGGCTGCGGAACCGCACCTTGGACAAGTAGGCTTGTCCGGCAAATCCTTTGCACGCACAAGCTCCATGTAATCCCAACAGTTTGTGCACACGAAATTACATGTTTCATTGAGAAGACGCGCTCTAGCCGACTCAATCAACACAGCACGCATTCGTTCAGGAGGAATCAAGTCTGTCTTCATGCTTACCCGTTCTATGCCCGCACGCGCGACTGGAGTTGCATTTCCGCCTGTGTCTATTTTCTGCAGTTGAATTTCGCCATCGCGGATTTTTTCAAGAATGCTGATGAGCCTTTGCAAATCTAAATCCTTCGTGAACACTTCTTTCAGAGCTTCCTCGTAAATTGGGGTACCCTCAAAACTCTTGACTAGCCTCTGCAAGCTCACGCTGCTAAAGTCAGCCCACTTCTCTAACGCTCCGAAACGCCTCGCAACATGAATCATTCGACGCTTGAACAGCCCAGTCTTCACAGTCGCCAGCGTCAGACTATCCCTGACTGTCTGATCCGACATCGCTCGCATCTCGCTAAACAACGCCACCAGATAATCCGCATTTGCTGAGCCCATTGTCTGAACAAAAATGCGGTACGGATCATGTTGAACCACAATGCCACGTCCAATCTTTTCAGATAGCAACTGCCCTATCAACTGTGCTAGGGCTCTGTTTGCAAGCGAACCGAAGTTGGCGTGAATAATGACAAACTCCTCCCAATCCTCGAAAACTATCCGTCTGTCCGTAGGAACTGGAAATCCGGCAGTAACATGCTCCACTGTTTCAGCCATAGTGCGCAGGAGCGTCTCCTTGTCAGAGGGATATTTTTCACTTAATTCAGCGGCTATATGTTCAGCCGAAAATCCATTCTTCATTTGTTGTTCAACAAAACCTCTTATGGATCCTACTTCACCAGCGACTTCAAATGGAACAGGAATCTCCTCGCCTATCCAGCTTGGTATTGCTCCAGTAGGATCGTCAACTGCCTTCACGTGAACCTTTTTCTCAGAAACGTGCAAAATCCGCCATGGACTTCCCCTTATTATGAACTTTGTTCCTGGCTTGCCATACTCCGCCATGAAAGCCTCATCTAAAACTCCGATCGCAGAGTCATTTGAATCATCAACTACAAGGAACTGTTTCTCTTCAGGTATCATGGACAAATTATCAAAGTAGTACTCGAAAAGAGCCTTCGTTGTCCGCGGCTTCAAAACTACTTTATCTTCAAAAGAAACCCATGCCAAACGTGGAAAACGCTGGTGCATGTATTTGAGGATTTTCTCAATGTCTTCCATCGTCAAATCTGCATAGGGATATGCGTTTTTGAACATTTCCAGAATTTCAGCAAACTCTAATCTTCTCTGTTTAATCAACAGTCCAGCTATCTGATGTGACAAGGCATCGTAAGGTTTAGGCGGAATGCTCACAGGCTCCAAATCCTCTTCCAAGGCTCTTCTAGCTATAGCTAACGCCTCAAGAGCATCATCAGAATCCATTGCCACAATTATTCCCTCAGCTGTACGCCCAACCCTGTGACCACTTCTTCCCACGCGCTGTATCAGCCTTGTAACCTGTCTCGGACTCATGTACTGTATGACTAAATCAATTCTGCCAACATCAATCCCCAGCTCAAGTGAACTTGTGGCAATAAGCCCCTTCAACTCGCCACTTTTCAAGCCTCTTTCAGCAGCTATCCGTGACGGCTTAGCAAGAGAACCGTGATGTATCGAAACTGGAAAATTAATGTCCCAAACTTTGAACCTGCTTGTCAAAACTTCCGATATCGATCGCGTGTTCGTGAACAAGAGCACAGACTTGTGCTTGCTCATGTAGTCGCGGATCAGCCTCAGCCTCGCGGCAACCTCTGGATGCGTGTACAATTGCCCAGCAAGCCGGACATCCTCATCAGTAGGCTTAGGAAAAACAATCTTCAACCGCACCATTCTCGCAACAGGAACACGAACGATCTCAACGCTTCGACTGTTTCCAACAAGAAACTTGGCAACCTTCTCAGGACTACCGATGGTCGCAGAAAGCCCTATCATTTGAAAGTCTCTGCCAATCATTGCCCTAAGCCTTTCCAGCGCCAAACACAACTGGCTTCCACGTTTGCTGTCAGCTATTTCATGTACTTCATCAATTATCAGCCACTTGAGACTCTGCAAATGCTGCCGCATTATCCAGCCAGACAAAATCGCCTGCAACGTTTCAGGAGTTGTAATCAAAATGTCAGGTGGGCTCCTCGCCTGCCTTGTCCGCTCTTTCGTTTCCGTATCACCATGTCTTACAGCTAACTTTACGTCCAAGTTGTTGCACCACCATTCAAGCCTTTCAAGCATGTCACGGTTCAAAGCTCTCAAAGGCGTAATGTACAAGCATTTTATGCCCGGAGACTGCGGCTCCTGAAGAAGCATACTCAAAACAGGCAAAAAAGCAGCCTCGGTTTTTCCCGTTGCCGTCGGCGATATGAGCAGAACGTTTTTTTGCTCAAGAATTTTTGGAATCGTCTCCTCTTGAGGCACAGTCGGCTCAGAGAATTCTCTCTGCTCAACAAGCCTTCGAACTGGCTTGACAAGCAAAGCAAAAGCATTTTTCTGAGACTCTTTCAAAGCCGGCTTAGCCTCAACGCAAATACGAATAGCACAAAACCATAGGTAAAAGCATTTTGGAAAATGTTAATAGATTCTATGTTGTCCGCTATTGCGCTTTCTTGTTGCTTTTCACTTCCAGTTCTCGGGCTCGTGTTTCTATGAATTCCGTAACCTTCTGCTCGCTGTATTTTTGGGCTTCTTGCTGCCTCTTCAAATGCTCCTTAATCGTTTTTAGCAAACTGTCTATGTCTACTGGTTTGAGCACATAACCATCAGCACCTTTGTTAACGGCTTCCACAGCGTTTTGCATTGCTGGATAGCCTGTAACGATTATTTTGACCATTTTTGGCGTCGTTTCTCTCATCGCAGTCAATAGTTTCGTCCCTTCTGTATCTGGAAGTCGAATATCTATTAATGCAAGGTTGAAGAACTTGGCATTTGTCTTCTCAATTGCCTCTTTTCCGTTTTCGGCAGTTTCAACAATGTATCCTTCGTCTTCTAATATAGTTGCTATGGTTTTTCTTATGCTTTCGTCGTCGTCGACAACAAGGATTCTGGCGTTTTCACCCATATCTTTTCACCTCCTTCTAATTTTGGTTTCGTGGGAACAGTTATCGTAAATGTTGTTCCCTTTCCAATCATGCTTTTTACCGATATTTCTCCTCCATGGGCTTCCACAATGCGTTTGCAGATAGGCAAGCCTAATCCCATTCCTTTTGCTTTTGTTGTAACGAAGGGCGTCCAAAGTTTTTCAAAAACTTCCTTCGGAATGCCTACCCCAGTATCCGCGAATGTAACCTCTAACTTGCCATCTGATTCTCTGCTGGTAATTGTCAGTGTGCCCCCCTGAGGCATTGCATCAATCGCGTTTTTGATGATGTTGATGAAGACTCTCTTTATTTTTTCCAAATCAACCATTATTCTCGGTTCGTTTTGGCTCGCACCAATCACTTTAATGCTTTCAGGAACCTTAACCAGCAACAACGATTCCGCAATTATTGATTTTGGAATGTTCTCTCTCAAATCCAACCATATCTCTCTTGAATATTCCAAAAGGTCACTTATAATGTCGTTTGAGTATTCTATACTCTTCTCAATAATTCTCAGCATCTCCTTCGTTTTCTCATTTGCTTCGGGAAAGTTTTTCTTCAAGTAATACACGGCATTAGAGATGCCTGTCAATGGATTACGCAGATCATGTCCGACCATTGACGCTACTTTTCCGATAGCAGCCA
>DATBWI010000053.1:0-13264 GCA_036514855.1 Bathyarchaeia archaeon
ATGATTCAGTCCACGGTCGAGCGCCATTCCCTGTAGAAGCTGAGAAAGAGGCTATAATTGTTAAAGGAAAGCGAATTCACACGCTTGCAGTACGTGACCCTGCACAATTACCATGGAAAGACATGGGCGTATATTTGGCTGTAGAATCCACAGGCTTGTTTACTGACCGAGAAAAAGCCTCACTACACCTTCAGGCTGGAGCCAAAAAAGTGTTGATCTCTGCACCAGCAAAGAACCCAGACGCAACAATAGTGATGGGCGTAAACAGCGACAAGTACGACCATGAAAAACACAATATACTTTCCAACGCGTCATGCACAACAAACTGCGTCGCACCAGTTGCAAAGGTGCTCAACGACAACTTTGGCGTAAAATCCGCGTTGATGAACACCGCTCATGCCTATACGAATGACCAGAGAATCCAAGACTTGGTGCATCCAGATCTTCGACGGGCAAGAGCAGCAGCGATAAACATTATACCAACCACTACGGGCGCAGCTATCGCCGCAACGCTTGTGCTTCCTGAGCTTACGGGAAAAATGAACGGGATCGCGCTTCGAGTTCCAGTTCCAGACGTTTCAATAGTAGACTTAACCTGCAATCTGGAGAAGAACACAACTAAAGAAGAAATCAACGCGGCTTTCAAAAAGGCTGCAGAGGGACCGTTGAAGGGCATATTGGAGTATACTGAAGATCCTGTTGTTTCGTCAGACTTCTTGCACAGCACCTACTCAGCCACCTTCGACGCACAATCAACCATGGTGTTGGGAGGCAACTTTGCCAAAGTCCTAGCATGGTACGACAACGAATGGGGATTCTCCTGCCGAATGGTCGAACTCATAGAGCTAGTCGGAAAGAAAGCAGGTTTCTAGCCATAAACAGAACGTGCAAAGCTTAAAAAACAAACGCCCCTCTATTTTTCTGTTCAAGAAGAGAGGTAAGAGCATGGCGAAATATTTGACTCTAGACGATGTTGAAGTGAAGGATAGAGTTGTGCTCGTAAGAGTTGACTTCAACTCACCCGTGGATCCGGACACAAAGAAGGTTTTGGATGACACAAGAATAAGGGCGCATGGCGAAACAACAATCAAAGAACTGGCGGGAAAAGGCGCCAAAGTCGTTGTTCTGGCTCATCAAGGACGGAAAGGCGACCCTGACTTTATACCTTTAAAGCAGCATGCGGAGCTTCTAAGCAAGGTGCTGGGCAGGCCTGTCAAGTATGTGGATGACGTTTTCGGCGCAAAAGCACAAAATGCGATAAAAGAGCTCAAGAGCGGCGAGATCCTTGTTTTGGATAATGTCAGGAATTTTGCTGGAGAAACCAAAGAAGGAACACCGGAAGAACACCCCAAGACGGAACTTGTAAAATCCATTGCGCCTTTGGCTGATCTTTTTGTCAATGATGCCTTTGCAGCAGCTCATAGGGCGCATGTGTCGATGGTTGGCTTCACCGCAGTTCTGCCAAGCGTCGCTGGGCGCATAATGGAGAGGGAGCTAAAATCCCTAAGCAAAGTCGTCGAGAACCCAGAAAAGCCATGCGTGTACATCATTGGAGGGGCGAAAGGCGATGACTCGCTCGAAATCTCAAAGTACGTTTTAGATAATGGAGTAGCAGATTATGTGCTTACTGGCGGAGTTGTCGGCCAAATCTTCCTCGTATCGAAGAACTTTAACCTAGGCAAGTCAAACATGAAATTCTTGGAAGAGAAGGAGCTAATGGGCTTGGTGCCGGGAATAAAGGAGCTAATGCGCAAATATCCGGAGAGAATCAAAGTACCAGCAGATTTTGCCGTAGAAGTAGACAAGAAAAGAAAAGAAGTTCCTATCGAAAAACTGCCGACGGACTATACCATATTCGACATTGGATCTAAAACTGTTGAAAATTACGCCAAGATAATAAGAAGTGCCAAGTCGATCGTGCTCAGCGGACCAATGGGAGCCTATGAAAACGCCAACTTCCTCTATGGAACTAAAGCAATATTCCAGGAAGTTGCAAAATCACATGCGTTCTCGCTTGCCGGCGGCGGCCACACCATAGCAGCCTTACGAGAACTTGGACTATCTAAGAAGGTATCGTATGTCAGCACTGCAGGCGGAGCGCTAATAGAGTTTTTGATGGGCAAGAAATTACCGGGAGTTGTCGCCCTCGAAAAGGCGGCTGTAAAGAAACCGTAACTTCTAGCCAGAACATCCTTGCTTTTTGATCTGCCAAATGCTCAGCTTGGTCTAGACCCTAAATACACATAAACCGCAAGCCTCTAGAGATTATTGAGGACTACATGTTGACAGACGTAGTGCTCGTGTTTGAAGTTCACCAGCCCCACAGGGTTAAACGGAGTTTCTTCTGGGAAAACAAAATCTTCAAACGTGTAAGAAAGGAACGGCTCTTTGATTACTATTTTGATAATGTTGTGAACCGCGAAGTCTTTGAAAGAGCGTGCAGAAAATGTTACTTACCATCCAATCAGATACTGCTTGAACAGATTGACGAATACAAAGGCGAGAAGAAAAAAGTCAAAGTCTCATTCAGCCTGTCCGGCGTTTTTCTTGAACAGTGCGAAATGTTCAGCAAAGACCTTTTGGAGTCTTTTAGGCAACTTGCACAAACAGGCTGTGTAGAGTTTCTAAGCCAAACTTACTATCATTCTCTGGCTGGTCTCTACCCGGAAAGAGATGAATTCGTTGAGCAGGTGAAGATGCATCAACGAATAATTAAGGACCTGCTGGGCTATACGCCCAAGATATTTGAAAACACAGAATTGCTCTACAACAACGCTATTGCTAGAACAGTTGAGAAGATGGGATACAAAGGAATTTTCACAGAAGGCGTAGAAAGAATACTGCACGGGAAATCACCGAACTATCTATACACACCAAAAGACGGCGAGAAAATCAAGATACTTTTGCGAAACTACAAGCTAACCGACGACGTAGGGTTTAGATTCTCGGCAAGATGGTGGAACGAATGGCCATTAACGGCGGACAAATATTCAAGCTGGCTTGCGGCAACCCAAGGACACTGCATCAACATCTTCCCAGATTACGAAACCTTCGGCGAGCACCACTGGCCGGAAACAGGTATACATGAGTTTCTGAAGCATTTGCCTGAGGAAATTTTGAAGTGGTGGCACATGCACATGGCTACGCCTTCGGAAGTCGTGGAGAAATATGCGCCTTTAGGAGAGATTGACGTTCCCGAGCTTGGGGGAACTGTTTCTTGGGCTGACCTGGAGAGGGATGCCAGCTGTTGGCTTGGAAACACGATGCAATGGGCTTATTACACAAGTGTGAGGAAACTTGAGCCGCTTGCTAAGGAGACCCGCGACAAGGAATTCCTGAGAATGTGGCGGTATTTCCAGATAAGTGACCATCTATATTACATGTTTACGGCTGGCGGCGCGCCTGGCGAGGTTCATTCCTATTTTAGTCCTTTTGGCAATCCGATAGACGCTTTTGTAACGTTGCAGGCGGCAATATTGGACTTTGAAAATAGAGTTAGACTTGCGACTGTTGCTGCTGACGAACCGTTCCTATTCTACACGGGTGTTGGAGAAGAGAAATTTACAGGAATTAGGGCTTTGAGCCTAAAGGGATTGGGAAAAGCTCTTGAAAAGATTAGCATTGATGTTTTGGAGTTTCATAACATGCGCAGGGACTTTGAAAAATGGGCGGAAAAAGCTCTTCATGACAAAACCCTCGCTGGACAATTCAAGAAGGCGAGACTCTCAAAACTGAAAGGAAAAGATCTTAGAAAGTCGTTAGTTAAGGTTGCCAAGGATAGGTTCTTGGAGTTAAACAAGCAAGCGCAGGCAGCGACCAAATATTTCTAATCAGGGTCTGGGTATGTTTTTATATGGAAATTCACTAGAACTATAGCTAACGCTGCCTGAAAGGTGAGAGAGATTGAGAGAAGAACTTCCGTTATCGGAGAAAATTCTACAGACATTACATAACCTTTGCGCTACAGCCCCAGATTTAGCGCGCAGAAGCGAGGAACTGGCACAGGTCATGCAAGTTGACTTGCAAGAACTAGAGAGAATATTGGATAATTATAAGAATGAAGGGTTTGCGGAAAGCTTCATGGATAATGAGGGGAAAAAGCGTTACTATCTAACTGGAAGCGGAATCATAAAGGTATGTGCACTTTTCACGTAGTGAACGCAATGCAAGTTGTAATCCTATCGTGGGAGTATCCTCCAAGAGTTGTTGGACAACTTGCAGATTACGTGAAAGAAATCGCAGTTCAGCTTGTTAAGAACGGCGTGGAAACCTACGTGGTTACTTATCATGATTACTTGACAGGACAGCTTGACGAGCCAGAAGGCGTCAAGACTTTCAGGGTGACGAATCCCGTGCGCACACATATCGGCGTCATCACTTGGGTTCTCATTCTAAATCAGGAAGTTGAGAGAGCAACAGCAAACATCTACTACAATACGGGCAAGCAAATAGACCTTATAGACGCACATGATTGGCACTTCATACCTGCAGCGGTTACATTGAAGAAGGCGCTTGACATACCCTTCGTTTATTCAGTTGAAAGCCTTGAAGAACATCGCTCTCATGGCGCAAACTTGCCGTTCAACATGGCGATTAAAAGCATTGAATGGTTAGGCATGTACGAAGCGAAACAACTGATCGTCAAGTCTGAATGGATGCAGGATGAAGTTGTTAAGCTTCATAAGGTTCCATTAGACAAAATCAAGGTTGTTTCGCCAAAATCTAATGCCAAACTGAAGAGCATTTTGGAAACATACAAGAGCGTCGCAGGAGGCGCACGCCACAATTGACACGCGAATTATCCGTCATGATGCTTACATGGGAGTTCCCACCAAGAATCATCGGCGGAATATCGCCACACGTTTACAACCTGTCAAAAAGCCTTGCAAAGAACGGAGTAAAAGTCTATGTGGTTACATGTGATTTTCCCGGAGCCCCGCAACATGAGACTATTGATGGCGTGGAAGTTTTACGAATTGACTCCTACAAGAATCCTTCGCCGGACTTTGCAACTTGGGTTTACTTGATGAATCTAAACATGCAGAAAGAGGCGGCAGCTCTGGTCAATAGTTTGGGCGGAGAAATCGACGTTTTTCACGTGCATGACTGGCTTGCTGCAAACGCGGGAATCGGCCTGAAACACGTATTTAGAAAGCCGCTTTTGGCTACGATACATTCGACCGAAATCGGGCGCAGAAACGGGATTCACATTGACTATGAACGGATGATTCATGAAACAGAGGCTTGGCTCACGTATGAAGCGTGGAGAGTTGTCTGTTGTAGTGATTATATGGTTTCGCATGTTCAATGGGCTTTTGGGCTGCCTAAGGATAAGTTGGTTATGATTCCGAACGGCGTAGACGCTGAAGTTTATTCAAAAATAAAAAGAGAGAATCTAGGCGAGTTCAGAAGCAAGTTTGCACTGCCCGAAGAGAAGATTGTGCTTTTTGTTGGAAGGCTCGTTTACGAGAAAGGCGTCCACGTGTTTGTCAACGCTGTTCCAAAGGTCTTGGAGAAAACCAATGCAAAGTTCATAATTGTGGGCAATGGATACATGAAAGAACAGCTCTCAAGTCTTGTTGAAAACATCGGTTTGGCTCATAAGGTGATTTTCACGGGATTCGTTGACGATGAAAAATTGAGAATGTTGCAGAAATGCGCAGATGTTTCTGTGGTGCCGTCTCTTTTTGAACCTTTTGGAATTGTGGCGCTTGAAGCAATGGCTGCAAAAAGCCCAGTTGTGGTTTCGGACACGGGTGGTTTGTCAGAGATTGTTGAGCATGACGTGACTGGCGTAAAAGTATATCCGAACAATCCGGAATCGCTGGCGTGGGGAATAGCGAAGATATTGCTGGACGAAGGCTACGCAAACTGGCTAAAGACGAATGCGCACAAAAAAGTTGAGGAGAAATACGACTGGGACAAAACAGCGCAGCAGACAAAAGGCGTCTACAAGACTGTAATGGATGAGTATTCGAAAAGTGTTTGGGCTTGAACCCGCGTAAAAATGGGTTATGGATATTTTAGTTTGATGGCTTTGTTTTCGCAGGCGTCAACACACTTTAAACAGTATATGCAATCTGGATCACTGAATTTCTCCCAAGGCAAATCCAAAATCTTAACCCGTGTAGGACACACTTCGACACACACGCGACACTCGCCTCTAGTGCATTTGAAGGGCTCCCTTTTCAAACCGATAAAGCTGAACCTGTTCATAACCCCCATTATTGCTCCATGTGGACACAAGTACCTGCACCAGCTGCGAGGAACGTAAGCAGCAAAGACCAGAACCGCGCCCATTATGACTATTTGAGCCCAGAAAAGCGGAGGTAAACTTCCGATTCCAGACAAGATATCCACAGCCTGATTTTGCACTAGGGCATTGCGAAAATTCAAAACCATTCTAGGCAAAGTTGCAAACAACGTTTCTGATGGGCTGATAGCGGTAAATGGCGCATAAGCAAAGATGCCTAAAGCTCCTTCGTATGTTCCACTAACACCAAGAAGCTTCGAAGCCGCAAAAGTCACGCTGATAAGCAAAACTAAGGCAAGAATGGCATATTTCACGTATAGCATAGTCTCATGAGTCCTTGGCGAGAGATCGGTCTGTTTGCGCCTAACATAGCCAATTAAATCTTGAACAAAGCCGAATGGACAAACCCAACCGCACAGAGATTTGCCAATAAATATGCCTACAATCAAAAATGAGGCGACTGCAAGCCACGGAAAGACAACATTCGTGTTCCCTCCGCCGAGCATCAGTTGTATAGCGGTGAAACTGTCGCCAACCGTGTTCTGCGGAAGACCCCATGTCCACAAAACAGGAACCATAAGGGGCAGAACGCCCAAATTAAAGATTATTGCACTGAAGAAGATGAAAGATAGGAACTGGACTATTCTACGAGGTGTATTAAACTTCAGCAGTCTATCTTTGACTTTGTTTGCCAAACCCTCTTGCCTCTTTCAGCCACTATTGAAAGTTGAAGTAATTTATTTTCCCACTACTTTAACGTTTTCCGCAAGAACCCATGGCGCTACCAATTGCCCAACCTTTCTCTCATTATTAGCAACATCAGACACGTTCTTTAGCACCTCAAAAATGTTGCCCGCCAACATTGCACCCTTAGTAGCGTAAGCAATCTCGCCGTTTCGGATTCTCCAAGCAGGTGTTGCAACAACAGAAAAATCGCCGCTCGCCGGATTGCTACTGTGCGCCCCTTGCAAGAAATAAACCAGAAGACCATCCTTCACTTCGCCGATAAGCTTTTCCGGTGACCTGTTACCTGCCATTAAATGGAAGTTTGTGGCTTCCACGCTTGGCGTAGATAGATATCCAGCTCTTGCAGCGTTTCCAGTGCTCTCTTTCTCCTCTTTCTTAGCCGAGTAATTGTCGTAGATGAAGTTGCGCAACACGCCTTTTTCTATGACAAGCGTCTTTTGTTGCGGAACCCCCTCTCCATCAAATTTCCATGTTCGAAGCCCACCATCAAACAAGCCATCATCATAAACGGTCACAATATCAGAAGCTACAGCCTCCCCGATTTTATCTTTGAACGCGGACTGGTTCCGCTGCACAAAATCCGCCTTAACCGCGTTGACTAAAGTGTAGTAAAGAAGCTGCTGCAACGCAAACTGGGTAAATATCACTTCAGTAGTTTTTGTTTCCGCTTTCTTTGCTTTCAGCGCCGAAACCGCAAGCCGTGCAGCCTCTTCCCCAACCCATTCCGGATCGATCTTATACCTTCTTTCAGCATTAAATTCAAAACAGACTGGCGACACTTCGCCTGCCTCTTGACCTATCGTCTCCAAACTACATTCAACAAAGGTTCCATGATCAAAACCTGATATGCCGTTCGAGTTGGCAACAGCCTGAGACAAGTATGACGCGCCAGCACCTCCTTCTATGGGGAAAGCCCGTTTGTCTTTCGCCTCAGCCGCCTCTAGCATCACAGAAGCTATCTTGACCAGATCCTCAGCATGAAGATCAACAATGTTTTTGTCATACGTGTTTTCAACGGATGCGAAGGATTTCTTAGTTGGAAGACTATGCCAGTCTTCGTCTAGTTTACTCGCCTTAGCAGAACCCAACGCCCTCACAATGGTTTCTTCCATTGATTTTTTGCTTCCCAATATGTTTGTGTAGGCAAACCCAACAGCCTTCTTGACTATTGTTCTGATTCCTAGTCCTTGATCAATTATCCGAGAACTTTTCGCAATCTGTCCGCGTTCAATGCTAACGCTGCTTGCAAGACCCTGATACGCAAATGCCTCGGCTTCGTCAGCTCCTTTCTTCAAAGCAAAACTAACTGCATCTTCAGCAGAACCTAGCATCTCTTCTTTTTTAAGCACTGCCACCAACCAGCACTCCCTTCACTCTTATGTGAGGACCACCATCACTTTCGAAGGCTGTTTGGCCTTTTCCACATCGGCCAGGCGACAACCCAAAATCTTTTCCAGCAGCATCCACTTTCAGAAGAGTCTCAAGCGTGTTACCACTTATAGAAGCATCACGAACCGGACCGCCAACTTCTCCATTGACTATTTCGTAACCTTCCTGAATACCGACCTGAAAAGTGCCGTCCAAATTCGCTTGACCACCTCTGAAACTCTTGAAGTAATAGCCAAACTTTATGCCTTCAACCAGTTCCTCGAATGAACGGTCTTTCGGCTCCATGAAAGTGTTACGCATACGGATTATCGGTTCCACTCGAAAGTCTTCAGCCCGCGCATTGCCTGTGGGTTTTGTGTTCAGTTTTTGTGCGGTTTCACGGTTGTGCATCAGCCCAACAACAACACCATCTTTAACCAGAACAGTCTTCTGAGCGGGAACGCCCTCATCATCATACTTGAAAGAGCCAAAACCGCCCTTTATTGTACCATCATCATAAAAAGTGACAACGTTAGAAGCAATTTTCTTCCCAAGCTTACCCATCAAAACAGAACCAGATAACGTCAGATCAGCTTCTGCCAGATGCCCGAAAGCCTCATGGACAAAAACTCCAACCACATCCGGTCCTAGAACAACAGGAAAGGTTCCGCCCTTTGGAGCTTTAGCTTTCAACTGTTTAACCGCGCGTTTTGCAACTTCCTCGCTGACCGCTTCAGGAGTTCTTACATCAAACACTTCATAGCCAGATGTTGAACCTATTTCCTCTCGGCTAAACGTGAAAACATCCGCCTCCCTAGCAGTCGCAGTAATCCTAGACCAAACATACAGCTTCCCCTGCTCAATGTTAGCGCCCTCGTTGTTGACGAAATAGTTGTCTCCAGTCAAGTCAAGATAGTCCGCAGTACAGCCTTTGATGCGTTTATCATAGCCAAGAATCTTTTTGCTCATGGACAACATTGTGCCTATCTTTTCCTCAATAGAGATTTTTGCTGGATCCTTTCGCGGTTTCAACTTGACTACGTCCTCTACAGCCTCGGTTTCCACGAGTTTTATGGGTTCTTTAAGCCTTGAACCTGCAGCTTTCGCCATTTTGCATGCATCTGAAACCGCGCCAGTTAAGGTTTCAACATCTAAAGATCCTACTGAAGCAAAACCCCAAGCACCCTTAACCAGCACTCGCAATGCTGCACCATTTTCAATTCCTTGTCTTGCCGCCTCAACACGACCTTCCTTAAGCGTAAGCATAGTCTTGAAAAGTCTTTGCGCACGAACCTCAGCATACTCAGCCCCGAACTTTCTAGAGGCTACGTCAACAACTTTGCACAGAACATCTTTCAAACAATGTGTCCCTTCCAGCACTAGGCCTTGGCAAGATTAGAGATAGGAGCTTCGTTATAAATTGCTATGGTCATCTCTAAAGGAACTAAAAAGATGCGAATGCTATGGCTAAACAAGCAAAATCGAACATTCGGAACTTGAAGATTTAGCTATGCAATCCACATAGAATTCTGACTTGTCTGGCAAAATCGTCTTCACATGTTCTTGCGAGTTCTAGTTTCCGGGGTGGAGCACAGCTTGAATATATGTCGTCCAAGATTCTTTTTTCGATGACGAGTGCTCCTGAATTCAGGAACTCTTCAAGTCCTTGTGCAAACAAGTCGATTTTTTCGGATATTTCATTCTTTCTTATCGCGTGGTTGTTTTCTAGGTATTTGTAAATCAGTAGTGTGGCTTCTTTTCCGAAAATCTGGGTTAGAACGCGGTCTACGATTTCGGAGATTTTGTCTTGTGCCGTGTGTTTTTGTGTTGTTATAGTTTCCATTCTTTTTCCCACGGAGATATCGTGCGTATTACGACTTAATAAGGCTTGTCGTAGATCTGTCGAACAAACATACACATCCACACATGAACAATCCATCATCACAAAAAATCAGCCATATTCAACTGTTGAACTCTTCTAGAAACAGTCTGCGAAGCTTCCTCAAACACGACAAGCCTACCATAGACACCATCATACCCTGGAACAATCTTAACCTGCCCTTCTCGAACTCGGACAATCGCCTCTGCAATGTTATTATCAGCAATCTTCTCTAACGCATCCTTAGACGCATCAATAAGAACAGCATATTCATCGCCAAACTTTTCGATCAACGAGTTATAGATGCTCCACACTTTCTGCGTTGACGGAGAATCCAGATTCAACACTGTGGCAATGATTTCGGAAAGCGGCAACAAATGCTTAAACCCTATAGCATTTTCAGGCTTGAAATCAACTGGACGATCAGCCAACTCCTCAACACGTTGCTCAACACCCTTCGTCAGTTTTCTGCGACAAACAGGGCAAATGTTTCCAAGCTTCATTGCTTCTTGCGGAGAAAGTGAAACATGACAGTTTCTGTGACCCGTCCAATGATACTTCCCATAAGCAGGCTCAGTCTCTATCGTAAACTTAAAACGTGACCCATCTTTGCAGCGAATAGCATCAACAACTTCACCGTAGCTGATCTTTTCCAAATCAAACACGTTGGCTTCCCTTCCAATACGCCAAGGCCAGAAACTGTGACTGTCACTGTTCGAAACCAGAGTAAAAGCGTCAAGTTTGCTTAGACGCCAGTTCATCGGCGGATCCGAGGAGAGACCCGTTTCCAAAGCGTGGATGTGTTTTGTCATGTCCTGATAGCATTCCTCAACCGAGTTGAAGCCGCTAAAAGCTCCGAAAATGCTGAACCAAGGTGTCCAAGCATGTGCTGGAAAAATCATGTTTTCGCTTGATACTTCCATAACTTCCTCAACTATATGCGATGCGGTCATGTTTAATGTGGGTCTGCCGTCTGATGTCAAGTCGCCATACTTGGATAGTCTATCGTTGACTTGAGTGGCAGTGTCTATGTTTGGCGACAGAATAACATGGTGAACCTTCTTAATCTCGTTTTCATAGGTGAATATGGTGCTTACTTCTGTAGTTGCCACAAAACGCACTGGCAGGCTTGGGTTCTTTGCAACCGTGTATAAGCCTGTTCCAGATTCAGGAAGCAAATTTTCCCTTAGTTCTTTAAGCCATTTTGGATGCGTAAAATCCCCAGTGCCGACAAGGTTTAGACCTTTCATTTTTGCAAAGCGAGCCATTTCTTCGATGCACATTTTATCGCTTGTAGCTCGACTGTAACGCCCATGAATATGCAAGTCAGCTATGACTCTCAAGCCTTTTCATCCATTGGAAGATTATCCTTCGAAGATGCTTTTAAAGACGATGTGACTCGATCTTTGCACAAGGAGGGTAAACTTGAAGGGATGCGGTTGCGGATAAAACGGCTGCTTATGCTTCGTCAAGTTTCAAGTGTTTCTCTATATATTTTTCCCAATCAACCTTAAACATGATTACGAGAACAATTATCAGCAAAGTTACTGCAAGAACCATACCTATTAGAGCAGTAATCCAATCGCTTTCCACTCCAAAAATGTCTCGGATAATCCCGATTGAGAAACGACCACTGTAAGCAACTATGAGGTTCATACAGAACTTCCCAATTAACGCGGGCACTAACACTTTGACAATGCGGTACCGCATCACGCCTAAGGGGATAAAAAGCAAATCGTCAGGCAAAGGAGTTAGAGCGAAAAGAAAAACCACAATTGGACCATACCTTTTGAAAACTTTTATCAGAACATCCATTTTTCTCTTGTACTTCTCACCTATTGCTTTTCGACCTCCATAACCAAGCAGATAACCTGAAAACTCTCCCAACGTTGCGCCTAGTCCGGCTGCAACTGCAATCCACACTGGCTCAAAGGTTTGTCCAAGGGTGAAGATGACGACAGTGTATGGGATTGGGAAAAAAATTGACAAAGCTCCAATTAGGCCCAATAGGAATATTCCGAAATATCCGTATTGGCTAGATAGACTCATCAACCAGTTGATAATGTCCTCAAATTGCACGTTGACACCGTTCTTTTCTTTCCTTACTGATTCGCATATCGCTACTTAAAGAAATTGCCATCGCTAACATCATACTTAAATCATTGCAAACATCTAAGGAAATTCCTAATCGTTTCAAGAGGCTTAGCGAATGGCGAAGAAAAGAGAGCCTATTTGGATTGCGAGAGAGCTTTCAAGATGTAGTGGATGCAGAAAATGCGAAATAGCTTGCGCGCTTTTCCATGAAAAACAGATATGGCCAGAAGCTTCAAGAATAAGGGTTTTCACGCTGGTTCCAGGCGCAGATTTTCCACACTTCTGTGCCCAATGCGAAGATTATCCATGCGTAAAATCGTGCCCAGTCGACGCCTTATCAGTAAGCAAAAGGACAGGCGCCGTGTTAGTGAACAATGAAAAATGCATTGCATGCGGAAAATGTATCACGGCATGTCCAGGAAAAGTTCCACACATGCACCCAAGCGAGAAGCACATAGTGATTTGCGATTTATGCAATGGCAATCCGCAATGCGTCAAAGTGTGCCGAGAAGGCGGATGGAACGTTCTAAAAACGGTTACAAGAAAAGACAAGCCCTACAAACTCTATTCGCGAACGCCGGAAACAACGACAAGAGACCTAGCCTTAAAGATGTATGGAGAAAAAGCAGAGGAATACGTATGATTCAGGGTTATGCGGGAAAGCTTCTTGAGGTTGACCTTTCAACTGGAAAAATCAAGGAAACCAAGTTTGACGACCAAATCTTGGAGAATTATGTTGGCGGCAGAGGCTTAGCAACGAAAATCTTGTGGGACAGACTTGGCAAAAAATGGGAAACCGTGGACCCTTTAGGACCGGAGAATATGCTTTTACTTTTGACGGGACCGTTGACAGGTTATTATCCTGGTGGCAGAACATGTGTTTCTGGCAAGTCGCCGCAAAGCAACGGTGTTGTGGGTTCAAC
>DATBWI010000054.1:0-9358 GCA_036514855.1 Bathyarchaeia archaeon
AAAGGTTATATGTTTATATTGTTATTTTGGGTTGTTTGCGGGTGCTATGTGATGAAAGGTGACCGCCAAATTCAAAACTAATTCTGCCGCAAGCCTGACGATAGATTACCGCCCGCTTGAACTTGAAAAGGAAATCCGCGACTTCTGGAACCAAAACCAAACCAGAGAAAAACTGGCTGAATTCCGCGAAAAAAACAACATTGGTTTAGCAGGCTTTGTTGAAGGCCCCCCCACGCTTAATGGCATTCCGCATGTTGGACACTCAAGAGGCCGCGCTATCAAGGACCTGCGTTACCGATGGAAAACAATGCAAGGCTACTACATGCCTTTTTGGGCAGGATGGGACTGTCAAGGCTTGCCAGTAGAGCTTGAAGTTGAGAGGCTTTTAGGTGTCAAGAACAAGCGCGAACTTCTCGAAAAAGTAGGTCAAGAACGTTTCATAGAAGAATGCAAAAAAGCCATAGTGAAGTACCATCGAGAATGGGTCTTATCTGACGAGAAGCTCGGAGTTTTCATAGACCAAGACAAAGCCTACTGGACGTACTTGGACGAGTATATAGAGAGAGAATGGCAAATCCTGAAATGCGCATGGGATCAAGGCTTGCTGGAAGAAGGACACTACGTAGTTGCTTACTGTCCCGGATGCCAAACAAGCCTAAGCAGCGCAGAAGCTGGTTATGAAGATGCCTATAGACAAGTTGAGGATCCTTCCCTATACTTCAAGTTTAAAGTGGCTGACAGCCAAAACGAGTATTTTCTCGTGTGGACAACCATGCCCTTCACGCTCATCACGGACACGCTGCTTGCAGTTCATCCGGAAGCAGAATACGCAAAAGTCAAAGTAGGCAACGAAAAATGGATAATAGCAGAGCAACGCGTCGAGCCAATCATGCAGGAACTCGGCATAGAAAAATACAGCACAGTCCAGAAAGTGTCAGGCAAAAGCCTCGAAGGAACAAAATACGATTATCCTTTCAAAGACTTGATACCGAAACAGGCAGAGTTGGAAAAGAAGCATGACCTAGTTCACAGAGTAGTTCTCGAAGACTTTGTTGACGTCAACACAGCTACGGGCGTTGTGCACCAATCGCCTGGAAACGGTGAAGAAGACTTCTTCGCAGCACAAAAACGCGGTGTTCCAATATTCGCGCCATTCGATGATGAAGTCAAGTTTACAAGTGATGCCGGAGCATTTGCAGGTTTATTCGCAAGAGATACCGACCAGATGGTTGTTGAAGAACTCCGCAAGAGAGGCTTGCTAGTGGAAGTTAAAACAATCAAACATGACTATCCAACATGTTGGCGCTCGCATCACAAACTCGTGTGGCTTGCAAGAAAAGAATACTTCCTAAGAACAGACAAAATAAACGCTAAAATCGTGAAAGCAGCGGAGAAGGTGGAATATTTTTTTGAGCCGCCTAAGAACCGTTTTCTCGCTTTTCTAAGAGAAGGCAAGCCGTGGTGCGTATCCAGAGAACGTGTCTGGGGTACTCCACTACCTGTATGGGCTTGCGAAAAATGCGGAGCAAAAACGCTCGTAGCCAGCAAAAAAGAACTTTTAGAAAAGGCGATTGAGAAGCCGCAAGGGCATTTTGAACTGCATAAGCCATGGGTAGACCGCATTACTTTAAAATGCGAAAAATGCGGAGGCACAATGCGCAGAGAGGATTTTGTTTTGGATACTTGGCATAATAGCGGAGCCTCGCCATACGCAAGATTCACAGACAAAGAATTTGAAAGCTATGTGCCCGCTGATTTCTTAACTGAAGGGATAGATCAGACTCGCGGATGGGCTAACTCTCTTCTTCTGGAACATGTTATATTGACTGGAAAGGCAGAGTCGCCTTACAAGGCTTTTCTGTTTCAAGGTTTGACTCAGGATGCCCGAGGCAGAAAAATGAGCAAAAGCCTCGGAAACATGATCGAAGCTAATCAGTTATTGGAGAAATATTCTGCCGACGTAACCAGATTCTACATGCTAAAGAAATGCTCTCCTGTGGATTTCATCAGTTTTGACTTGCAAGAGCTTAGTCGCCGCCCGTATCAGGTGCTGTCCACGTTGTATCATTTGAGCAGGTTCTTCACGCAAAATGCTGAATACGATAATTTCAACCCGCAGAGACACACGCTTGAATGGGCGTTGAAAGAGAAACACCTTCAAAACCCAGACCTTTGGCTGCTTTCGAAACTTCAGGCAACAATAGAAGAGTGCACAGCAAAACTGGAAACTTGCGAATTCAACATCGCCCTAGCCAGCTTGGAAGAGCTAATCATAGAAACCATAAGCAGATTGTACGTGCCCATGGTGCGCAAAGAACTATGGTCAGACGATCCGGAAACACTTAACAGAAGACTAGCAGTGTATGCAACACTCTGGCACGTTCTCAAAACTGCAACATTGCTCTTCAACCCAGCTACGCCATATCTAAGCGAGGCGCTCCACCAAAAAGTCTACAGAAAACTCGACCCAACAATGCAGGAATCAGTAAACTTTGAAACTTGGCCAAAACCTGACGAGAAAAAACGAGACAAAACATTAGAAGAGAACTTTCAAATAATGCTCAAATGCGTTTCGCTTGTTTATTCTGCTAGGCAGACTGCCAAACTTAAGAGAAGATGGCCGCTAGACAGGATGGTTGTGGTAGCGCCGAGAAAAGTCCTCAACGCCATGAAAAGCTTCAACACGTTATTCATTGAGCTTGCCAACGTCAAAACTGTGGACTACGCTCTGAAAGCTCCAGAATACACTAGCCAAGGAGAGTGGGGTTCAGCCTCTGAAGGCGACATCCAAGCTTTTCTAGATGTTCACCGCGACGAAAGCTTGCTCGGCGAAGGCTTAATGCGTGACTTAGCGCGAAGAGTCCAGTCTCTGAGAAAGGAATTAGGTTACTTACCAACAGACGTTCTAAATGCTGTTTACGTAGCTGAACTCGACGAAGACAGCAGTAGACTTCTAAAACCTTACTTGAAGCTGATGGAAGAGCTTGTTCGCACCAAAGAAGTCCATCTGCAAGATAAACGTGAAAAGGCCGACGCTAAATGGCATGAATATCAGATGGATGACAAGAAAGTCTATGTCGCAATCTCCTAGGCAATACACGGAAACTAGCTTATCGAAACTTAGAAAACAATATAGAAGAAAATTGGCGTTTCTTAATAGGGCAGTCTATGGCGGAGGAGGCGGCAGCATGACTGTTGGATACGGTTCGGGAAGTTCTGGAATGGATTTAAAGAAATTTTGGAAGTTGAAGTGACCACCCAGAAAATCTCGTAAAATGATTGCGAAAAGTGGGAATACAAGGATTAAATTGACTAGGAGCATCGGGAAATATCCGGCGCTCGACAGAGCTGTTGCAATGCTGTTCCAGATGATGTGGTTAAGCATACCTAGAAAAAGGAATATCAATGGCAGAGTCAACGATGAACCTTTAGGGTTTGATTTTTTGGCTATTAATGCGAAGACGCCGATTCCGACGAATGCTGACCAGAGCGGATGCATAAATGGCGTGACCAATATCCTGACTGCTATATCTTCTACTGGAGAATTCCTCACAATAAAGCCATATATGTATAAGATGCTTTCAGCGATTCCAAACCCTAATCCTGAAGCAGCTCCTAAAGCTGCGCCGTAGCGGCGATTAGGAATCGCCTTCCAAAGCAAAAAAACAACAATAAACATGCCGATTGCTTTTACGGGCTCCTCAGTTAAGGGTGCAATCAGAACGATCAAAGCTACATCGCCCAATGGCGTCAAAGCCGTTTGCAGCAGAAAAGCAATTCCTAAGCCAGCGGTTGCAGAAATGATGAATGCCACTAACATGCCAACCTTAGGCTTTTTACCGCCTTTCAACGGTATCGGCTGCTCCAAAACGGACAAACGCCTTCTAATTCCCAGAAAAAACCTCGTCTCAGGACCATGGAGATGACTCTTAGATACTTCAGCAGGAGGAGGTGGAGGTGGTGGAGGATAAGACTCTTCTGTCATGCCATGCGCCTTACGGTAAATGATTCTTTTGTTTTCTTAAGACTTTTGTACTATTTCTTGTGAGGCAACCTGAATCCCAACATGCCAATATCGACCAAACGCGATAACAGCCCGAATGAGAAAGAATAGGAGAGGTTGGAATTTTAAAAATGATGGGCAGTAGCGGAAAGGAGATCAAACCTGTCCGAACATTCAGCCATCAACTGTATTGGATTTTGTTCTTATAAATCATTGGGGCGGTGGCGGCGGAGGAGGCGGTGGTGCAGTTGCAAACGCTTGTTTCACGCTAACTACTGTCGTTCCTGCCATTCGGTCAAAATACCTTTGTCTCGGATCCGGCCCTGGAGTGGCAATTCCAACTATAACGTCTATCACGAAAATGGGCCAGAATATTTTGCTTATGTTTCGCATGAACGCCTTGTTAATCGTTACTTTGCTGCCGTTAAGCATTTGCACTTTTAAGCCCATTACTCTTTTGCCAAGTGACGCTCCTGATGAAGATCCCTCCAATATGGTGAAATAAATAACTTCAAACAAGCCAAAGAATAATGGCCATAAGAGAAAGTATCCGAGTCCCCATCCAGCCCATGCCCACCATCCTACATTGAAGAGCAGTACCCAGAATATGATGTAGCCTATGATAGCCCATGGTATGCTGTCTATGATGGCTGCGACTATGCGTAAGAGCCAATGATTTGTCATGTCAATCTGTGAACCACTACTATCGTATGTTGTCGACATTTTTTCATCTCGCCTACATATTTCAAAGCATTCAGTTTTTATTACTTTCTATCACTTTGTCATACCCAGCCACTACTGCATGCATCACAGACTTTCTTTTTTTGCAGAAATAGATTCTTGTGTCTTAAAACTTATAAGACGTATCGTAACTAACAAGTCTAACAGGTTAAAGTGATGAAAATGTCTAGACAGGAAAGAGAAAAGAAAGCCATGACAAAAGACCGCTTGATAGGTATGCAGGTTATTGACAGCGAAGGCAACGACGCTGGCACAGTTCAAGACATTGCTTTTACTGTTGGAAAGGTTGGTATGACACTGATAATTGAGACTAAGAAGGGCGAAACTAGAGAAGTCCCGTGGGAAGAAATTCAAGCCGCAGGAGATTTCGTTATACTCAAGCCCGTAGCTGCAACAGTCGCTCAACCACAAGCTTTTGCAGCACAGCCCACGCCACAAGCACAAGCACAAGCGCAGACTCCAACATGCCCAACTTGTGGAGGACCGCTAACCTACGTACAGCAGTATCAAAGATGGTATTGTTACAAGGACAAAAAATACGTTTAGAAGCACGCTACGACATTCTACATTTTTTATTTTACGCAAATAGTCTTTTGAAGAAAAAGAGGGAAAAGCTTAAGCGTATTTCTTGCAGTTCGGGCAATACCATCTATTATACTGCTGAATAAAGGTCATAGGTCTGCCGCAAGTGGGACATACTTGGGCTGGAGGTCCGGGTGGAGGCGGAGGTTCGCGGCGGATTCGGGACAGATTGAAAATGCTTGGCATCGTAAATGGGCTTCGTTCCATCATCCCTGAAACATATCCTCCCACCATGAAGAACATGAAACCAAATAGTACGCTAAGTGCATAACCAATGAAGATGTTAGCTGCATTACCAGTGTTTATTATTGCAAAAGCCAACGAACCGAAAAGATGGATGATTGCGTAGACAATTGCGGTGAAGAAACCAGCACTGAGACCAGCCATTTCCAGATTCTCGCCCATTTGGTGAAACCTGAAGTTCAGATAAGCAGCAACGAAGCCGCCCGGTATGAAACCGAACAGTCCTACTACAACCATGACACCAATATAAGTTCCCCAGTTCCCCAACGAGAAAATTGAAGTAAATGAGGCAGCCACTGCAATCGCTACTCCAATGAAACTTGGTGCGAGATAATCATGCAAATAAGCTTCTTTAAGACTCAATATGCTCCCTCACTATGTATTTAAATAGCCTAAGCATCAGTCCAATGAGTATTTAAAACTTTATATCAAATGATACATGTGGTGCCAGCAATGGCAAGGGCATAGCGAAATCGCTTGCATCGCGCAAAGATTGTTGCTTTTCCATGTTTCCGCATTCGAAATAAGTATTAAATATCAATTCCATGAAAAGAGTCTCCGGTAATAGTAGGGAGTTTTGTATGGGAGAAAACGAAGAAGGATATCTAAGCGACTACATAGCTTTCGGAGTCATTGCATTCGCAATCGGAACAGCAATAGCAAGCATCAGTGGATTCGACGTTATGTTTTCCTCGCTATTAGGCACTAACTGGGGCGAGGTAGCCGGACATAATGTGGTTTCTGGCATATTTGCATACGTGCCCGCGGGTGTAATTGCTGGCTATCTCAACTACAAAATACGCAAGACACAAAGCAAGACCGAAGGTCTCACAGTAGGCTTCATGGCGTTCCTTGCATATCTAATACTCACTCTTCTAATCACAATCTGCAGAGCAGCAATCAATGGGTACAATCTTGGTGTGGTAATGCAAACATGGGCTTTGGGACTTGTGTTTGCTCTGATCTTCTATCCGCTGGGAGGTTTCCTGTCAGGAATCTTTGTAGCCATGAAAATGCCATTACCCGCCTTCCTCAGGTTCAAACGCGCTGGAACGGCTCCACCGCCTCCACCAGCAGCAATGGCGCAAACCTGTCCCACATGCGGCAGCCCACTGAGATACATTGAACAATACCAAAGATGGTACTGCGACAAAGAAAGCAAATACGTTTAAACTACAACCCATCTTTTTTTCCTTTTAGGCACAGAAAATTCTCACGCCAACGATACTAATTCTAGACCGCCAAACTTGTCGTAGCGTGCGTGACACGAAGTTACTAAACAATCGAAAACAGCAATTCCTATAAGTGGCTCCGACGCTTCATAAAAACACTATTTGAAGACCAATCGCTACATTGGAGAGCAGACCGATGAACAGAAGAAAAATAGTTTTTTGCTTGTGTACTTTTCTGCTTTTTACCGTGCTCTTAGCCCTCACCACCATGCAAACTAGGGTTTTTTGTGATAATCCTGTTTGGTACGTTCATGACGTCATAGACATCTCAATGGACGAGGTGAAATGGACAGAGGAAGGAGGAACAACCGAAGCTGCTGCATGGATAACTGACGGCTTATATTACAGCGCGTCAATGCGCCAAAGCTTGGTTGACGAAAACGACATTTTTGTCGAAACATACGAGTCATTCAACTGGTCACGCCTAAAAGGTCTTGCCGAATATTATTACGGCGCCACTTTCAACACGTTCTACGATTTCGCCGATTTCATTCAAAACTCGCCAGGTCAGTGGCTTGACTTGTCATGGCAAATTGACACACAATGGTATGGAGTATCGCCGGACACAACCAAAATAGACTATTCTTTTAACGAAACCACGACTGACGGGGAGATATGGACGTGGTTCCACATAACCCGCATCCCAGAATACTTCACGGGTGAGGGAAAACTGGAAAATTGGCTCACAGGATTCGATTTGGCTCCGGTTTCAACGGGCAGCCTTGAAGTTTGGGAACTCCACAAGGAATGGAGCGCAAGCGGCATCTCGTACAATCTTCGTTTCAAAGCGCCTGCCAGCATGCTTTCTCAGCACTTGGAAAACTACACGTTTGCAATTAGAGTCCTGCCTAACTATCGCGGAGCGAATAACAGTACTCAACAAGTTATCGAGATAAACATGCCTGCAAACACGGAAGTAAAGGAAGCCACACCTTTCGACATGTGTATCTTAAAGGGCAACACCGCCATATTCGCCATAGGAACAGAGGACGAATACCCAAGCGCCTTCACAGTCGTAAGCGGACCCCCTGCGAAATCCCTAAGCCAAACACTTTGGGAAGGCGCTAGCCTCTGGCTTTTCACGCCAGTAGGATGGGCGGCTATGGCTTCGCTTACAGTTCTTACTTTCACTGGAGTTCGCGGTAGGAGAACACTGAACCGCAATAGGCTTTATCGCCGCCTTTACAAGAGCATGGTAACTATCTACGACCTGTACGCCAAAGACAGCCTCAAATTTCATCAAGAAATGGACAACATATCACGATCCATCATCACAATGCTTGTAAAAGACAGGATAACAGACGACCAATTCGAAAAACTGCTTCAAAGACGCGATGACCTTATGAAAAGGGCGCAAGGATAAGAAGCCGAGTTTGATCTACCTGAATGTCTTGCTTTACTGAAAACAATGCTCAGAATCCGAAAGCTGACTTTTGGAATCAGCATTTTTCCTCTACTGCAATTTCATAGGCAATCTGGCGGTAATGCAGACAACAAAGCTTAAAAACGGTCAAGATGTAAACCTTGATTTCAGTTGGGTGAAAAATTGGAAACTTGGAAAATTACAGTGCTAATTGGTGCCATCATATTCCTAATCTCAGGCTTTATACCGCTGGTTTCGTTTTCTCTCTTTGACTTCACTTCCTCTTCCAACATTCTCAATGTGTACGATACAGTTATTCAAAGTGGACCCTTCTTTACAACATCAACAGCCACCGCAATAATTGGACTTTGGCTAACCGCAATATTCTATCCATTGACTGTGATACTGGGTTTTTTGTCGATCACAATGCGCAAGCTAACAATAGTCGCTGGTGTGCTTGGTCTCCTGTGTTGGATTGGTTTGCTTATAGCCCTGAATGAACTTCACCTTACGCAAAACACTGGAATAGGCGTCTATTTGGGAATCATCGGAGCAATTATTCTATTGGTATCCTATTTCATTAAGCCGCGAGCAATGGCAACACCAGCACCGCCTGCAACACCACTGCCTCCACCACAGTGAACGGTAAGCTAAACAGAACAAGGCATAGATCTTCCCCTTTCTTTTCATAACAGCCATCACAGTTACTTCACTGCTACAATACCTGCATACAATTGAGCTTATCCAAATGGAGACACAGCTTAGTGTCCCAAGTATATGTATGATTTATCCAAGAAGCAAAGTTCACTGTAGCCGCAACTGCCGCAAATATACACATTGAAGAATAGTCTTGACGCCCCCCATGTTGCGCCTTCAAGCCTTCCAGATTCCGTTCGGATATCCGTACTTCCGCACTTTGGACACTTAGACATTGAGAATCTAGCCATAACCATCACCCTCCAGTATGATGGGCTAACAGAGCAAATAATAAAGTTAACGAGCAACACTCTTGGTCAAACTCGGTATTTCTGCCAATTTATTGTACGTCTAGATGCAAAGCAAATCCGAAAGCGCTAAATTCCTTTAACACATGTTCTCTTCCCAATAAAGGACACGTGGGCCGGTAGTTCAGTTTGGTATGAACGCTTGATTCGCAATCAAGAGGCCGCGGGTTCAAATCCCGCCCGGTCCACC
>DATBWI010000055.1:0-3130 GCA_036514855.1 Bathyarchaeia archaeon
CTCTGATGATGCTACTCTTGCCCGCATTAGGCCTCCCCGTGAAAACCAAATACCTCTCACGCATACTGAATAATACATAAGACGCAGTAAACTTGAATGTATCCTAGCCCACAATTTCCGAGTTACAAAAACTACGGCAAACAGGGCGCGCGCGGAAAACCCATTTTAACCCATGCCTATCTGCCAAATGCACCTAAGCACAAAACCTTCTTTTATGTTTGCTCGCTAAGAGTCGCGCGCGAAAACGTTATAGCAGAACTCCAAAAGAAGTATATCAAAATCTAGAGATTGTTTTTATGGAAGACTCTCCCAAATCTGGAGAAAAAGAACTTTATGAGCCAATTAAGAATCATTTGCAGACCAAACCGAATGTGTACCCAGACCAGCAGAAATAGAGGAAGTGCCATCAAAGCTATTCTGGATCAAACCGCTAACGTAAGGTGTCCAAATTGTACTGCCAATCATCATCAATAATGACAAGAAGCTCCCTAGACTCTTTTCTAGCAAAGTGATCTTGCATTCACTCTTTTGTTTGCATTTCCCGCTGCGTGACCAGATGCCAACTAAATCCAGCGAGCCACATGAGTGCTGGATAGAGGATCATATGTTCCATTCCACCGGGACCTAAACCCAAGTAGAAATCGCTGTCATACGCAACGTCGCTGGTTAATGAGCCGCTTGTGATCATACCGCTTGAGAAGAGGACCAATGCTACAAGCGTAATCGTTCCAAGTATTATGCTTATCAGAGATAATGGCTTTTTCAGCACTTTAAATGATGATATGGCTGACAGCCCACTAAAGAAGAAAGCCATCGTAGCCACCGCACCGTGAGCGGTTCTATAAGTTTTCGTGAAGACGCCGACACCCATTGCTCCTATAGCCATCAGGAGGAGCAGCATGTTAACGGTTTTAAAGTTAGAGATGTGTCTTAGAAAGTACGTTCCAATGAGTAATAATAGTCCTAGAAGAAAGACAGATGAGTTGAAAATTATAGCGGATGGTCCGATTCCAAGGTCGCTTATGTAATTGTCAGACACGCTGTAGCCAGGATACAACGCCTCTGCAATGGTAAGACCTAGGACGAACTGTGTGGCTGCGATAAAAAAGAGCATTCCTGCCACTTTTTCTCTTGAATATGCCATGCGTTGCAATGTCGCCACTTGAAAGATAAGACTTTCCAACCAACCAAAACTACGATGGGAAAAGTTATAGCTGAACCGAAGCAACCACGTGGATGGGTGAGTCATGTTGCTTGAAGGCAAGAATGTCAGCCTCAGAATAGTTGAAAAACAAGACTTGCCAATCCTGCTCGAATGGGACAACAACGTTGACTTCCGTGGTCAATTTGAGAATCTCAAACAAGAGACGATGGCGGACTTGGAAAGACTCTACGACAATATTAAAGATGAACAATGGTTTTTCATTGAGAAGAAGGGTGGAACAAAAATCGGTTTTATTTCCCATTTTCTGTCAGGGGGCGAAACGGAGATAGGCTATAACATCGTGCCCAACGAGCGAAACAAAGGCTACGCCAAAGAAGCAATTCAGACAATAGTCGACTATCTATTTCTAGCCAAAAACATAATGAGAATTCAGGCAAAGGCTGACACAGAAAACATTCAATCGTGGAAAGCGCTTGAGAAAGCCGGGTTCAAACGGGAAGGCATTCTCAGAAGAACTTTCTACTGCCGTGGAAAGTGGAGAGATGACTGCATATACAGCATCATACGCGAAGAATGGAAAGAACCAAAAATACTGACAAAAACAACTTCAAAATAGCCTAGATTTGTGTGTGCATGGAATTTCTATCCAACCAACTAGGGGGAGAAGTTGATTGGTTGGATAGTGATCGTATAGAGACGATCTAAACATGCTGTAATCAAGCCTCGTCATAGGATTAACGGAATATTCTGCGCTCCAGAATAACGCCATAACCACTCTTCTTGCTTCGTTATACTGACGCTTTGATGCAGGTTGAGAGAGTGAAAGGAGTCGATCGAGCTAAGAGAGCTTGGAGTCTCTTCCGTTCAAGGCTGAACGAGAGTTTAAAGGCGAAATACTGTGTCTGGTTTCTAACATGGTTCCTGCTATGGAACTTCACGATAAACTTCCTTCCAATTCATCCGTTAGCGGCTGGGCTGATAATTTGGTTGCCCACAACGCTAATTATCATCAGACTTGCTGATCCCCGAGAATAGCGGGATAATCGCTTCAGGAACTTCAATGCTAATCCGCCACTTACTGTAATTATGGAAACCGCTTTTTACTTGGCGGACCAAATGTACTGCTTATGAACAAGTCTGTATCCATCCTTGGCTTTGCGGGCAGCCTGAGAAAGGGCTCATACAACAAAGCTCTGTTGCGTGCTGCTTCAGAGTTGTTGCCCAAAGACGCCAAGCTTGAAATCTTCGACTTGAAAGGTATCCCACCCTACAATCAAGATTTGGAGACTCGCATGCCCGCAAAGGTCAAGGAGTTTAAGACCAAGATCAAGGCGGCAGATGCCATACTTATCGCGACGCCCGAGTACAATTATTCGGTATCTGGCGTCCTGAAAAACGCAATTGACTGGGCTTCGCGTCCTTACGGCGACAACTCTTTTGACGACAAACCCGTAGCAATCATGAGCGCATCGATCGGCATGCTCGGCGGCGCCAGAGCACAATATCATCTGAGACAAACCTTTGTCTTCCTCAACATGCGTCCCCTCAACAGTCCAGAGGTAATTGTAACCTTCGCAGGCGACAAAATCGACGAAAACGGCAGAGTAAAAGACCCGACGACCAAGAAACTAATCAAGGAACTACTCGAGAGACTAGTTGCTTGGACTCGAACGCTGAAGCAAGAATAAGCCACACAAAGAGCCACTTATGTCAGAAATCATAAATGCATAACCACCTAACAGTCTAAGCGATAACCATGAAGCCAAAATTCACCTATGTTGGAATCCGCGTAAAAAATCTGCAGAAATCCATCGACTTCTACACAAAACTGCTCGGCATGAAAGTTGTGGGTCGCGGCAAAGTGAAAGAGACTAGGGGAGAAACCGTTGCTATGGTGAGCCAAGAAGGCGGTTTCGTTCTAGAAATAAACCACTACGAAAAAGGCAGCCCCTATAACGCAAAGTA
>DATBWI010000056.1:0-18393 GCA_036514855.1 Bathyarchaeia archaeon
TTATTTCGCCGCTGTTGTAGTTTGGGGTTCCCTTCGCAAACTCCACATTATCCTGATTTATTAGGCTAACTACGTCTCCCACGTTAAAGTGTCCAACAACATCGGTTACTCCGACGGGCAGAAGACTTGCGCCTTTCAATATTGCTTTTTTAGCGCCTTCGTTCACTATGATTTGTCCTTTTACTGAGGCTCCGTAGGCTATCCAACGTGTTATGGGCGGTATTCGTTCATGTGCCTTGAAGCAGGTTCCTACCTGTTTTCCGGCTATGATGTCGAGGAACACGTTTTCTCTTCGGCTATTAGCTATGACTAAAGGTATGCCGCAAGAGGTTGCTATTTCGGCAGCTTCAAGTTTGGTTTTTATTCCTCCCCTGCCCATTCGGCTCTTACCTTCCACTGCGTCCTTCAGTTCAGGAGTGATTTTGTCCACTGTTCTGATTATGGATGCTCCATGTTTTTTTGGATCCATCGTATACAAGCCATCAACATCAGATAAAATAACAACTAAATCTGCTTCTATGGCGTTGGCTACAAGAACAGAGAGCAGATCATTGTCGCTAAAGTTTACTTTGTAGCCTTTCGTTACAGGAATCAGTTCATCAATAGAAGTGACGTCGTTCTCGTTTATGATTGGAACCACGCCAAATTGCAAGAGCATATCTAACACGTCACACGTGTGCAAGTAAGAGACTCGATTAGACAAGTCCTCTGCCGTAAGCAGAATCTGAGCAACTTTTAATCCGTGCTTTCTGAAGAGTTCGCGGTATTTCGACATGATTATGCTTTGTCCAGTTGCTGCTGAAGCCTGCTGGAAAACTATGTCATTAGGTTTTGGAGGAATCCCAAGCTCAGCTATTCCCGCAGCGACAGCTCCAGAAGTCACCAGAACTATTTTGTTACCTTGCTTTACTGCTTTAGCTATTTGATCAACTAGCCTGCGCATTTCTTTCTCATCTAGGCTTCCGTCGCTGTTGGTTAGGCTACTTGTTCCAACCTTCACTACTACCAATTTTGAAGGCATTCTTATCACGCCATAATATGAAGAAGCGAATTTCTATGTATAAGTTATGCTGTGGTACTGAGTGTTCACTGTTGGCGCAAGAAAATAATTCATTATTTGAAAAATAAAGTTCAGTATTCTGTTAAGGCTTTCTGTTTCCATTCATCTTCTTTTTCCAACTTCTCCCACGCTTCCTTCTTCACGAAACCGCCAACTTGCTCCTTAATTCTCCTAGCCAGTCTAGGTCCTATAAGCGGAAGGTTCACAAGATCATCGAGTTTCGCAGTTTTAATGTCATTTATTGTTTTGTATCCTGAATTGTACAGTATCCGCCCGCGCGCTCTGCCAACCCCTTCCAGCTTGACTAATGGCAAAAGCTCCTTTTTCACTCCTTTCGCTACTCTTTCGATTAGCTCAGTGTTCAACGGCAAGACCTGCTTATTGCAGAAAAGTGTCGCTAACTCGTGTGTCGCATAAAGCAGCCATTTTGCGTTCTCTATTGTCCGGTAGAGATCGCCGGGCTGTGCTCTGAACTTCTCAATTATTTCGTCTTCCGTAGTCTCTTCTATCCACGTTTTCAAAACCATGGCTGTTTTCACTTCGCCGAGAAACTGTTCATAGCCAATGCGGTCTTCCCACTCCTCTGGCACATCCACCAACAATTCTATCCTGTGCTCTTCCATGAAAATCGCCATCTCGTCAAGCTCCCCCGAAAAGGGTCGCAGTACTGGTCCCATGTCTGGCGTGTGAGCGATCATGTGAAGCAGGCTAAAATCTGTCAAGTACGCCGGTTTTCGCTTCAACGCATCGCGAAATATGACTCCCGTTGAAGGGTCTATGTAAAGCTCACTCACCCGCTTCCCGAATTTCGTTGCAAAAATGTCTTCACCGTCAACATCAATCATTTCCTCTTCGTAAAGGTACTTGAGAATCTTCGCTATAATGCTCTTAATAGCGTCTACATCATACTGATGTGCATAGAACGTTCTGCCAAAAAAATCGTAAATACCGCGTTCAGAGTGAGCGAAATCTGCTGCAATTGTTGCCAATACATGTGCCCTCAGAATTCTCTCAACGGCAAGTCTTGACCAAATTCGTTCAGGACGTGCCAGAACGTAGTTTTCCATTAGATAATCTGCTTCATCTGCAGTTTTGGCTGTAAGCACTGCTTCGCCGACCTTGTCGTATTTCGGTCTTCCAGCCCTGCCTGCCATCTGCTTATACTCTAGAACGCTGATGGGATAGAACCCGTATCCCGGCTCATAGCGTCTATAATCATGTATGACCACTGTTCTTGCAGGGAGGTTTACGCCGAAAGCCAGCGTGGGCGTGGCAGTTATGACTTTGATTTTTCCTTCTCGGAACGAGTCTTCAATTATTTTGCGGTGTCCTCCGCCCAAGCCAGCATGATGGAAGGCTGTGCCGCATTTGACAAGCTCAGCGAGGGATTCGCTTATTCTAGTTTTTTCGCCAGCAGCCAGAATTCTTTCAGCCTCATGTTCCAAGGCTCGTTTCATTGGTTTAGACAAGACTTCTTGCATGTCCTCTGCAGCTTTCTTAGCCAACGTGACCGCGTTTTTTCGTGTGGAGGCAAAGATTAATGCTTGTCCTCCGGATTTGACTGTGTTTAGGGCGAGGTTTATGGCTAGGTTCTTTGTCTTCTTTTCCACTTTTCTTGCGTCGCCGTCTCTGAATTGGATTTCGTCGTTAAGAAGTACCCCTTCTTTGAGGGTGACTGGTCTCCATTCAGTTGTGACGGATTCCGCCTTAAGCCACTCCGCGATTTCTTGAACGTTGTTTATTGTTGCGCTTAAAGCCAGAGTTTGCATGTCTGGGTTGGTTTGCATGAGTCTTGCTAAAACGACCTCAAGAGTCGGGCCCCTTTCCGCATCGTTCAGCAAGTGCACTTCATCGGCAACCACAAGCGAGATCTCGTCCATCCATTTTGCCCTGTGCCGAAGAAGCGAATCGGCTTTTTCATTTGTCATGATGATTATGTCGTATCTTTCCAGCCACGGATCGCTGCTGTCAAAATCACCCGTGCTGATGCCTATTCGCACGCGTCTTCCATCATTCTTCCTTATCGTAGTATATTTTTTGAATTCGTCAAACTTTTCGTTTGCCAAAGCCCTCAAAGGAGTCAAGTAAACTGTTTTTCCATTTTTTTCCAAAATGTGTTTCAAGGCGCAAAACTCTGCTATCAGCGTTTTACCAGAGGCTGTTGGACTTGCTAGAACTAGGTTTTTTCCTTTAAGTGCTCCGGCTTTGACTGCTTCTTCCTGCGGAGGATAAAGCTCAGCTATTCCAGACCTAATTGTAATTTCTTTCACTGATTCTGGTAATGGCAAGTCTGTTACTTTCACTGTGACGCGCCTGTTCTTTTCTCAAACAGGCAATTTGCCTCAGCACTAATTTAAAGTGTTTCGCGTTTTTTTTGGGTTACATTTTTCTACTAGAAGGAGCGATACTAAACTTTGAGAGAGACGTTTTCTCAGTCAAAGGTTGATGCTAAAATGGTTGAAAACGTAAAAGAGCTGCTTAAAGCGCATGAAGGCTTAAAGCGTGAAGTCTATCTTGACAATGAGAATTCCAGCATGGTTCCCAAAGAAGTAATAGAGACAATGCTGCCCTATTACAGTCAACGGGGATATGGCAATCCGACACTAACGCATAAGCCAGGTTGGGAAGCCTTCGAAGTAATAATGGAGTCGGCACAGAAAATCGCCGGGTTTTTGGGATGCAAATCTGTGGAAGAGGTCAACTTTACTCCCGGAGAAACAGAAGCTAACAATCTTGCGCTGATGGGAACAACTTTAGGCATGCGGGATAAAGGCAAAAAAATCGTGATCTCGGAAGTCGAGCCTATAAACGTGTTACACGTCACCGACATGCTGAAAAAGTATGGGTTCACAACAACAAAAATCCCAGTCAACAATGAAGGTTTCATAAACCTTGAAAAACTTAAAGAAGCCATCGACAAAGAAACAGTTCTAGTAAGCCTTTCAACAGTGAATCATGAAATCGGAACCATACAACCAATCAAAGAAGCCTTGGAAATAGTTAAAGACAAGAATCGTCAAGCGATTTTTCACACAGATGCTTCAGACACCTACGGCAAAGCAGACCTTAACCTAAACGATTTAGGTGTTGATTTGGCGACTGTTAGCAGCTACAAAATTCTTGGTCCCCGCGGCATAGGCGCCTTATACGTGAGAGAAGGCGTTAACGTGGAGCGAATCCTAGAAGGACAGATAGGAACACAAAAACTTTGGCCAGGAGTTGAGAACACGCCACTGATTGTTGGCTTCACAAAGGCGTCTGAACTCATGTTCCAAAATTTTGAAGAAAACGTGGCTCACATGCGAAGGCTTAGAGATAAGCTGATTGACGGAATATTTGGGACAATATCTGATGTCAAACTTAACGGACCTAAAGGGGAAAAGCGGGTTTCTGATAATGTTAACATAAGCTTTTTGAGATGCGAGGGTGAAGCATTGACGATCGAATTAAGCCTCGGCGGCGTTTATGTTTCAAGCGGAAGCGCATGTTCAAGAAGATTACTTCAGCCGAGCCATGTTCTGGTCGCCATAGGCAGAAAGTTTGATGAAGCACACGGTAGTATATTGATGAAAGTTACAAGGTATCATACAGATGAGGATATAAACTACGTTCTAGAGAAAATCCCAAAAGCCGTTGAGAGGATAAGAGGAATAACTGGCTCTACAGGAGTGGAATAACCGTGTCGCGAGCACCTTTACCCTACAACCCGAAGGTTCTTGAGTTATTCAGAAATCCGAAGAACCTTGGAAAAATGGAAGACGCCACAGTAGTAGCGGTGGCTGGAAACCCCTTGTGCGGAGACATGATAACGTTCTATCTCAAAATCACCGATCAAGACGTAATCGAAAAAGCCTCATTCGAAAGCTACGGTTGCGCCGCAAATATTGCAACTTCAAGTGTTGTCACAGAAATGATCAAAGGAATGAAAATCCAAGACGCTTGGAAAATTTTCTGGAAAAGCGTTGCAGAAGCAGTGGGCGGGCTACCAAGTGTAAAGTTTCACTGCGGCATCTTGGCTGTCGGCGCATTGAAAAGAGCCATCAGAAAATACTACCAAGATAAGAACGTGGCTCCTTCTTGGTTGGAAAAAGAACCGACTTTTGAAGAGAAACAGGCTCTGGAAGAGGAGCAATTGGCTGATATGCTTGCTAAGAGGATGAAAAAAGAAGGAACACAATGATGATTGATCCTTACAAGATTCGCGAAGACTTCCCGATACTGAAAAGAAAAGTAAACGACTGCCCTCTGATCTACTTCGATAACGCAGCGACAACGCAGAAACCGCGACAAGTAATCAGCGTCATCAAGGATTTCTATGAAACTCACAACGCTAACGTTCACAGAGCAGTCCACACGCTTTCTCAGGAAGCATCCGAACTCTACGAGAACGCACACAAAGAAGTTGCCAAATTCATAAACGCGGATGGAATGGAAGAAATAGTCTTTGTTAGAGGCACAACAGAAGCGATAAATTTAGTCGCTTATTCTTGGGGTTGCCATAACCTAAAGAAAAGCGACGAAGTAATAGTGACGTTGATGGAGCATCACAGCAACATTGTTCCTTGGGAACTTCTTTCGAGGGTTAACGGATTTGCGCTCAAGTACGTTGAAGTGAAGGATGACGGAACCCTAAACTATGAAGATTTCGAAAACAAGATTTCCAGAAAAACCAAGATTGTCTGTGTGAGTCAAGTGTCAAACTTTAGCGGGGTTGTGAACGATGTGCAAAAGCTTGCGAAAGTCGCGCATGAAAATGAAGCCTTGATACTTGTGGATGGGGCGCAATCCGTTCCGCACTTGCCCGTAGACGTGAAGAGGTTAGATGTGGATTTTCTTGCCTTTTCTGGGCATAAAATGTTAGGTCCAACAGGCATAGGCACATTATATGGTAAGCGTGAAATTCTTGAGAAAATGGAGCCGTTTCAAGGCGGCGGAGAAATGATTCGAGAGGTTTCCTTTGATCGGGCAACGAGGCGCTGTATGATCACTTGGAATGACTTGCCGTGGAAGTTTGAGGCTGGAACACCTGATGTCAGCGGTGGCATTGGACTGATGGAAGCCGTAAAGTACCTGAAGCAAATAGGAATGCAAAATGTCCGGGCACACGAGTGCGCATTGACAGAATATGCCATAAAACGCATGCAAGAAATCGAAAAAGTCACGATCTACGGGCCGAAGGAGGCTTCCTTAAAGTGCGGGATAATCCCATTCAGCGTGGCTGGTTTTAGCTCGCATGATGTTGCGCTTTTCCTCGACAATTATGGAATCATGGTCAGAAGCGGCTATCACTGTGCCCAACCATTACACGAAGCATTCGGGTTGGCATCCTCAGCCAGAGCAAGCTTCTACATCTACAATGTCCGCGAAGAAATAGACAGATTTGCCGAAGTTCTGAAGGAGATCGGACAGATCTAATGGCAATAGGAGACTACGTGTCTAGAATCGAAGAAGCATGTGGTCAAGAAAAGGACTTCATAGTCCTTTTTAAGTATGATAAAAAGGATGAGGCAATCACAAAAATGCTGAAGAAGGCAAAGTTGGAAAAGTCCGTTTCTGGCATAATTTTTGAGCTAACTTTCAAAGATGTTTCTTTTCGCCTTTACAGGACAGGTAAGGCTATTTTTCGAGGTTTAAAGGAAAAGAGCCAATTGGAGAATCTTTTGACTGATCTATTGTCATGAAGTTTGTCAACTGAGAATTAAGCGAGACCTAGGTCAATGTCTTTTACTCTTGATCTCCTGCAACACAGCGGAGGCTAACGCTCTTGTTTCTTTGTCAATTGCCAATATGAGGGCCAAGTAGATGATTCCGCCTGCTGCAGTCACGGCTAACGTTATGATTACTCGCGTAGGATTAATCACGATCAAAAACGCCGCCATTGAAATTGAAGCGAAAATGTATTTGGCTATGCTTATCCATGGAATTTCCAACACAACAGCCTTTCGTATAATAGCACATAAAACTATTAACATGGCGAAATGCGCCGCTGTGTTTATTGCAGTCGCATAGATTGCAACCAATAATGGATCGCTATTTGTAAGGTTCGTTAGTGCATAGTAGGCTGTTGGCAAAGTTATCAGCGAGTGCACATAAGGCAGCGAGAAAATAATGAAAAGTCGGCTTCTCGCTACTTTTCCGAACGGTATCTTTGCTTTTTCATCTACTTTCTCAATTCCATAGAGCACGGAAGTTAGGATGGATGAAATCGTCAGTATCAGCGAATCTATCGCGAGAATGATCAAGACTGGTGCGGCGGCGCCGTAGATGTCTTGCAGGATGACAAGGAAGGCGGCTGGAATTGCCATCACTCCCGCTGTCATCGGAATCGCAAACATCAAGACCATCTTGAGACAAGCCGTAGTATCCTCCATTTTGCTTTCGGCCAGCAATTTTGGATACAACGCGAAGGCTAGAAAGGACGAATATGTTATTATGTTGGCTATTTGTAACGCGGCTAGGTAGTAGCTTGTTCCAATATCTCCGCCATATATTGCCAGCATAGCAAATATGGTTCCAGCAATTATGTTCCCCGTCAGGTTGAAAATGTTGAATGACGATCCTTTAATCCACTCTATTATATAGCTAAGCTCCATCCTGTTTCGTAGCTCTTTAAACATCACCTTCAAATAAATTGCTATTTTGATGGCAAACGCTGCCAGAATGCTAAGAATCGCCCCTAGAAGGGACAGCTGAAGCCCAATTATGAAAACAGAAGCCAGCAAAACCTTACATACTTCACTGATAAAAAGGCCATACCCGACAAGGTGTGGTCGCTGAGCTTGTATGCAACCTTCCAGCACGGCGATAAGATATGCCTCTATTATTTGTACACCAGCAATTGCGTACAGCATAATGAAGTTCTCTAAACCAAACCAGGGCACAAGAAACGGCATCAGTATGACATAGGCAAGCGTTGCTATTGCCGCTATAACCACATTTGCAAAAATTCCTGTCTTTACTGCGCCTTCCCTGTCTCTAGCAACGAATCGCGTAACCCAGAAAGGAATAGCCCCAGCCAACAGCGTGAAATAGGGTATTATTACAGTGTTTATTTTTCCCCATATTCCATAATCAGCTTGCGACACAGAACGAGCTACCATTAATGTGAATATTATGCCTGTTGCAACGGTGAGCAATTTAGCGAAAAAGAGAACAAATCCTGCGTACTGCGTTCTGATATCCTTTTTTGTCAACTGTTCACCTTTGTAGTTTTTTGGTGTTCAATCGGAATTTGTTATTAAATTATTTTTTGCGTCTCTTTTTAAAACAATTGAGGTTAAGTTAACTGTTTTGGTTTAAAAAGCAGACTGAATCTTGCCTTTGTTCTGCTTACCCAATTGTAAACTGGAATGAGTGGAATCTTGATTGACTGCGGGAGGCTATCTTTAATCTCTCTATGCGATCCTAGTTTGATCGCCATTTTGCCTCTTCTCGTTAGCGGGATGTAATAACGTGCAAGTTGGAATTTGGTGAATCCGTTGCTTTGTTTAAAATTGTCAAGCGTCGGATGGTTTCCCATTCTACCATACATAATCCATTTAATCTGCTTGCTTGCACAGAACTCCACGACTTTCGCTATAAGCGCATTGTTTACTGCCTTGTCCAAGTGTTTCTGCATCGAAAGTATCTGCGATATTATTGTTATGTTGTCGCCATGAACAAGCTGAATAAAGCCAACAAGCTCTTCTTCTAGATAGGCTCCAACATAGGTAGAGTCACGTTGTGAAAGCACATCTTTTCTTACTGTTTGCAGTGATACGCCGTAATGTGGAAAGCCTCTCTCCTGCCGGATTGGCGCTTCATTGTAAATTTTCCAAATGCCTTCAGCCAACTTCTCAGACGGTTCAACAACTTCCACTTTTATTCCGCTTTTTTCTGCCTTGCGAATCATGTTGCGTGTTTTCTTTCCGATGTTCTTCTGCCATTCGCCGAATGTTGTCAGGTGGAGTAAACCAATATTATCATCTGTTTTTACCCAAGATTTTGCCGGATTGGGAATCTGATTGCACCATTTTCTCTCCAAAAAATTAAAGATGTCAACTCCTCTTTCCGCAACTTTTTGGATCAACTCTTTGGTCGGAACGACATCTTTTTGGTATTCCTGCCAATCTCTGGCTATTCTAAAAAAGAGCTTCTTACGAATAGATATGGTCTCCATTTCTTTGTCCACGTTCAAAATTCTCCTTAACGTTTCATAGTATGGTCCTCGATGGTTTATTGTTCCTTTCTGAAAGAGCCAGATTGGGTGAATGTGTAGAATGTGTCCCTTTCCTATTTCGCTTCTTGCTATTTTTGTTGTCTGCTCAGTTGTGTAATTATAACGTAATCTGTCCAGCCCGGTTGTTGGTAACTTGTGAAAAGATTCTAGTGGAAAGTCTTCTGGAATTTTGGGCTTGTTTGCTTTCCAGCGTTTCCACATGATTCTTGCAAGGAGACGAGATGTGCCGTGAAACGTATAGTAGTTTAACTTTCTTCTTGTAGCCCTCTCCAGCAGGTTCAGCTCTTTGTTTGGGTCATTGACAATGTGAAGTGCCACCTCGTGCCTGCTGTCATGCAATAAAGCTAACAATTCTTTGTCTGGAATTGTTTTCGGAGTGAAAAACCAGTAAGCTTTCACATCTTCGGACGACTCGTTTATCATCCGGGCTATTATCTTCGCATTTCTCAAGTAGCTGCTACTAACCCTGAGACCAAAAGCTACGTTAACGAAGCTTCTGGCTCTCGAAGCATAAGGATAATCAACATCAATTCTTAATGTTATCATCCGCATCCTTCTTGTTTTCAGTTTTGGCACTTACCCCCGAACCAATACCCATGCGTTATGTCATGTATCCTAGATGGGTAGCTACAGTGTTTTTGGACTATTGGGTATGGACACCTTATAAAATCATTCTCGCAGGTATAAGTAGAACTGAGTACAGATGGATTATCTTCATTCGTTGCATATTCTAAACATTTGGTTTCTTATCGACTTTTTCATTTATCCATTTCCTGTAGGTTTCATCAACAAGCATAGCTGCATTCACCAAGCGAGTGTTATTCGTTAATGATGCAAAATACCTTGTGTCTTTTGGCAGACAGTGACCACCTATTCCATCTCGCGCTTCTGGAATTTCTATGTTCCATTTCGTGTTACAAGCCTCGCGAACTTGATTGAAATCTATTCCAGATTTATCGCATGTTATTTTCAGTTCTTCTGCAAAAGCTATCTGAACGTACCTGTAAGTGTTCTCAGCGATCTTTACCATCTCAGCTATTTCAATCGATGAAACCTTGTGTAATGGTACGTCAAGAATTTTGTTGTAAAACTTCCATCCCTCTTCAAGGCTTTCATCGTTTATGGCGCCAATAACTCGAACTTGTTTAACTCCGTGCTTGACAGGGTCGCCTGCGAAGAATCGATGCGGCACGTGAACTAGCCTTACGCGTTTCTGAAAAACGTCTTCGTATAATTTCCTACATAGACCAGGCATGAGCGTGCTTTCGATGGAAACCAAGCAAGTTTTCAACTTCTTTTCATTAATTTTCTTACACACATCGATGATTGAAGAAAAATCTGGGTTGCCATTCTTTAAACCAGCATAAACGCACACAATATAGACGTCAGAGCCGGGAATCTCCTGCCAATCAGTAGAAGCTTTCATTCCATGTTTTCTGGCTCTTTCAACGGCTTCCTGCTTTATATCATATCCAAAAACCTGCAAACCCTTTCTTTTACAATACATTGCTGTTGGAAGACCCACCTCACCTAGACCTAGAACGCAAATTTTCATGGCTTTTAGTCTCCGTTCAAGTTGGCATCCCTTATGTTTTACGAGTTTATTTTCTTTCCGTTAAACCATCAAGGATCTTGGCGAAATTTCGCGCCATCTCCCGATAACTGTATTTATTGATTTTTTCCACAATGCCGCGATATGTCACATTGCCATTCGATTTATATTCTAAGTACAAGTTTTTGACAGCGTCTGCTATCTCTTCTACTTTAGAACAATAAATGCCAGAATTAGTTTCGACAAGCAAATCCTGTACAACATCGCCGCCGAAACCGCCTGTGGCTAGGATCGGCCTTTTCGAAGCTAAATACTCAAATATTTTACCAGTAAACACGCCTTTTTCCTGAGGATCATCCCAGTTTAACAAGAGCAAAACCTGTGATTCTCTCTGCTTCTCAAAAGACATTTCTCTTGAAATTACCCCGTACTGCCTAACAATACCTGATAAACCAAGCCTTTCCGTTTCCCTATTCAACGGTTCATTCTCTGGACCGAAAAATCTTATCTCCACATCTTTTGCGTCAATTTCTCCACCGGAAATAAGTGTCTTTAGGGCGGAGAGGAGTTTCGCGGGGTCTTGTTTTCTCGGGTAGATCTGGCCTGTATATGTGATCGTGAAGTTTTTTGTTAAATTAATTCTCCCCTTCTTCATTAGTTCTGGGTCAAAACCATTTGTAACAACATGAACTGGCTTCTTATGCAGTATCTTCAAATTGTTTGCCCAATATTTTGAGGTAGTTACGAGGGCTTCTGCAGATGACAGCGTATCTAACTCGAGCCTTTCTTCAAACAGTTTTCTTATGCGGCTGTATGAGTAATTGTGGCTCTGAGTCCAGGGGTCTCGAAAATCGGCTATCCATGGAATTTCGTGTTTTTCTTTCAGTTCTTTAGCGATGATGTGAGCTGTCGCCGGAGAGGAACTGCTGAGAATCGCATCAACATGTTCTTTTTGCAGAAACTCATTACCTGTTTTAACGGCGAAAGGTTTCCATCTTTTTTCAGCATCAGGGTACTGCACCATTTCCTGATAGTGCCTGTAGAAAAACTTCAAAACTGGCCTAATTTTCCTATATTTTTTGGAGGCTAACCGCTTTTTACCGTAGGGCGTACTATACCCCAATGTTTCTATTACTCTGTTTTTCTCTTTGAAATCGTTAGGTGGACCAAACTGAGAAGAAGGGTCTTGCCCGAGCGGGGGCGTCAAAACAATGGGTTGCCACCCAAACTCTGGAAGATACTTGGCTAACCCCGGTATTCGCGGAGACGCGTGGAATAAATGTGCTATTATCAAGACCGTCTTCATTGATTCGAGCCTTCTGTACCCATGATTTCAAACATTAGATTATAGTTTTAGTCAAGGTTTTTCTCAACATAAATCGCTTATTCTGCACGTTTTGATTATATCTATTATCTTTTGCGATGCTTTTCCATCTCCAAACGGGTTCGGAAGTTTCTTCAGCATTTTGCTTGTTTTTTCTTTTCGGATGATGCTTTCGGCAGTTTCAATTATCTTTTGTGTGTTAGAACCCACTAGTTGATTTGCTTTCAATCTGGTTGTTTCTACCCATTCTGTGTTTTCGCGTAACGTTATGCACGGCGTCCTTAACCAGAAAGCTTCTTTTTGCATGCCGCCTGAATCTGTCAATATCGCTTTTGCCTTGTTTATCAAGCTGAGGTTTTCTATGTATCCAACTGGTTCTACAATTTTTACGTGCTTTTGTCTACGAAGTTTTGTGTACAGTTTGAAGCTTTGCATTTGCTTTATTGTTCTCGGATGCGCCGGAAAAACAATTGTAATGTTTTTCAGCTTTATCATGGCGTCTAGTATTTTTTTTAGGTTTTCTGGATTATCCACGTTTTCGGGGCGATGTATCGTTAGCAACAAATAAGTCTTAGGCTTTAGATCCAACTTTTCTGTAATAGTGTTCTTTTCTATTCTTGGTAGCTGTTGCAGCAATGCGTCATACATGGTGTCTCCAGACTCGTGAATTCTTTCCTTGGCGACACCTTCTCTCAACAAGTTTTCGGTGCAATTTTCTGTCGGAGTGAACAAAAGGCTAGAGCAATGATCTGTCAAGCGTCTGTTGATTTCTTCTGGCATGCGCATATCATAGCTTCTGGCTCCGGACTCCATATGGGCTACAGGTATGTGCATTTTTGTTGCTGTTATTGCCCCAGCCAAAGTGGAATTTGTGTCGCCAGGCACTAATATCAAATCAGGCTTCCTTGTTTGGAAGATTTTTTCCAATCGCTGAATTATTTTCGCTGTCTGCTGCGCGTGAGTTCCGCTTCCAACGTTTAGGTTTGCTGTTGGATCGGGTAAGCTGAGTTCTTCGAAAAATATTTTTGTCATTTCATAATCATAGTGTTGCCCTGTGTGGATTATTTCCAGATTGATTTGCTTGTCCTTACCCGCCAAGTCGATTAATGGTGCAGACTTGATAATTTGAGGACGCGTTCCAAGAACAAGCATCATCTTCAAACCGCAAACACCTCATTAGACGATTGTAAACTTTTAATCAATTTGTTCATTTTCATATCTCTATTATGGCTCCCCACTTTTGCCAACTCTTATCATCCCACAATTTGTCAATTTTCGTAATACCCACTTTCCTATCCGGTGCCAGACTCTTAGACAGCGAGCAGTAGTCTCTCACCCAGTGTCCCACAAAAAAACCGAGAGAAGCCGATTTAAACTTGAAAGCTTCCTTCTTTAACCTAAGACAATAATAAGCGTTCCAAAGTAACGCTGACCATTTGTTGAAAAGGTGCCATTCACAGAGCATCAATGCACGACTTATGCGGATCATTTCCTTCACAACTTGTTTGATTCCATCTGGAGATATGTAGATTAGAACAGCGTCCGTTAACACGACGTCAAAGCTGTCGTCTGCGAATCTGTTCAGTTCTTGAGCCTTGCCTATTTCCAATCTAACGTTTGAAATTCCGTTTTTTTCAAACCATTCGTTACCTTTTTGAACAACCATCGGATTTATGTCAATGCCCAGTATCTCCGCATCAGGAAAGTTTCTCGCTATAAGATACAAGTTTGGGCCAGTAGCACACCCGATTTCTAGAACGCTGCGTATTGGAGAATATTTGCGCATCTTGTCAATTAGGAAAGATCGATGTGGATGGTCTAACGACTTCAGATAGCCTTCTATCCATTTTTCGCCTTCACGAAGATGCCTAGTAGCCCACTCTTTATCCGTCAATATTCTAGGCATGCCTGTTTTGCTTCCTGCCTTCACCTGCGCTTATAGAAATCATGTACAACATCCACAACGTAATCCACATGCTCATCTGACAATTCAGGATACATTGGCAACGAGATCACCGTGGCAGACAGTTCCTCTGTTTTTGGCAGACTAAAATGACCAAGTTTCAACGCAGGATGTGTGTGGTTCGGGATGCGCCATGAAACTATGGTCTCTACACCATTTCTCTCGAGAAAAGCAACCAGTTTGTCACGATCTTTTACGCGTATAACGTAGTTTTGGTAAACGTCATAATAAGAACCTGCCTCTGTTGGCGGTGGCGGCAACTTTACTTCATGTATATCCAATAGCCCTTCCTGATAGAATTCAGCAATGTCTCGACGTCTTTCAATCCATTCAGGCAGATATTTCAATTTCACGTTGAGGATTGCTGCTTGAATATTGTCTAGTCTGCTGTTAAAGCCGTAGAAGAGTATTTTTCCTGTTGATCTCTGTTGACCATGATCCCTCAGCAGGCGTATCTTTTCATCCATCTCTGCATCGTTGGTTGTTAGGAATCCGCCGTCTCCTGCGGCGCCGAGCATTTTTGCGGGATAAAGACTGAAACATCCTGTCAGTCCAAAAGAACCTGCCTTTTTGCCGTCGAAACTAGCTCCCAACGCTTGAGCAGCATCCTCAATCACTATCAGATCATGTTCATCTGCAATTTTCATAAGCTTACCCATATCGCACATTCGACCATTCAGATCAACCGGAATTATAGCTTTGGTCTTAGGCGTTATTCGCTGTTCCACCTGCTCCATGTCCATGTTCATGTCTTCCGTCACGTCAACTAAGATTGGCGTGGCGCCACAATGAACGATGCATGTTATAGTAGCTACGAAAGTGTGCGAAACCGTGATTACTTCATCTCCGGAGCCTATTCCAGCGGCTTTCAGCGAGAGGAAAATGGCGTCGGTTCCGTTGCCAAGCCCAACCGCGTATTTCGCTCCTACAAATGAGGCAATGTCGTTTTCAAACTGTTTCAGTTGGCCGCGGAGCAAAAGGTCTCCCTTAGATAATGCTTCTGATATTGCTCCAATGACTTCATCCCACATGCGCCGATAATGCTCAGGATAATTCACAAAAGGAACTTTGTACACCATGGCTACTTCTCCAGAATCTTGTTGACAGCCCTGGCTATCTTTTCTGCGTTAGGATAATAAACCTTCTCCAACACTTTGCTTGCAGGAGCAGGAGCGTCCGGCAACGTAACTCGGATCACAGGCGCTTTCAGCATTTTGAACAGGTCGCTTTCTATTATACGCGCGGAAATCTCCGCCGAAATGCCACAGGTTTTCCATCCACCGTCTGCGATGACAAGTCTTCCCGTCTTTTTTACCGATGCAAACAATAAACCCTCGTCTAACGGTTTGAGCGAAAGTAAGTCAATCACTTCCGCATCCACTTGATTCTTATCTAGGCTTTCAGCAGCCTTCATTGCCTCATGAACCATGTATGAAGTTGCAACTATAGTAACGTCCTCGCCCTTGCGTCTGACCACTCCCTTGCCTATTGGAACAGAATATAATTTTTCAGGCACCTCTCCAATTTGCTGGTACAGCCAGCGATCATCAATATACATGACTGGATTTTCATCCTGAACAGCGGCGCAAAGAAGTCCCTTGGCGTCGTATGGCGTGCTTGGCAACACAACCTTAAGACCTGGAATATGCGTAAAAACAGCCTGCAATGCCTGCGAATGTTGCGCTGCCTGCTCTCCGCCTCTATTGATAATTGCCCAAATGGTCACAGGCGCGCTCAATTGCCCTCCGAACATGAAATACCAGTTTGCAATGTGATTAGCTATTTGATCCATGGCATAATGCATGAAATCCATTCGGGGAAAACACAGTATTGGATGCATCCCCGCCAGTGCCGCGCCTAGAGCTACGCCTGTTATTCCATTTTCTGACGTAGGCGTGTCAATTATCCTATCCGGACCGAATTTTTGGACGAGACCAACAGTGGTGCTTCCAACATACCACGGGCTGGTTACGCCCTGTCCGATCAGAAATGCCTTATCGTATTTTGCGATAATCTGATGTAAGGCCTCGTTAATTGCTTCGGCGAACGAGATTTTCCGCATGAGTAATCACATAACATGTCTATGTAGTTTTGAATACTTCACGAAGAAGGTTTTCTTCGTCAGGATGTGGACTCTTTTTGGCAAAATTGACAGCCTGCTCTATTTCTTCCGAGATATCTCGTCTTATCTTGTCCATTTCCTTCTCTGACATTATTCTCTGCTTAAGCAGAAACTTTTCCAGTCTCTGGATTGGGTCTCTGCGCATCCAGCGATCTACCTCTTCTTTGGTTCTTAGTCCCTTGTCCAGATCATCATATGGCCCAACATGTCCGAGCCACCTGTAAGTCATGCACTCTATTAATGTGGGGCCTTTTCCAGAACGTGCGTTGCCAACAGCCTCTTTTGCAGTTTCATAGACTTCGATGATGTTGTTTCCGTCTATTCTGAGACTTGACACTCCGAAAACTTTGGGTTTTCTGTAGATATTAGTGTCTGACAGGCATTCTACGACAGGCAGATGAGTGCAGTAAAGATTGTTTTCACAGACGAAGATCACGGGTAGTTTTTTCAATGCAGCAAAGTTTAGAGCCTCGTAGAGAATTCCTTCGCTGACTGCGCCATCCCCGAAAAAAGCAACTGCCACAGAATCGTTCTGTTGCATCGAAAATGCGAGTGCTGTTCCCACAGCAATTGGGATTGTTCCTCCAACAATTGCAGAACTTCCTGGCAATCCAATGTTTGCTGCTGCAACATGCATTGAACCGCCTCTTCCTTTCGAACATCCTGTCTTTTTGCAGTAGAGTTCCGCCATGAGCGATTTTAGGTCTCCGCCTTTGGCTATGAAATGACCGTGAGAGCGGTGAGTGCTGAACACCCAATCATCCTTTTTTAGATTCGTGCAAACGCCTGTTGCTACAGCCTCTTGTCCGATGTATAGGTGGCACGGGGTAGTAAGTTCCTCTCTTGTGCAAAGAAGTTCTGCGACTTTTTCCTCGAACTTGCGTATTTTTACCATTGTTACATACATTTTCTGCAAAACGTCAGTTGGAACATCTGACGCGAGCAAGCTCAAAGTTTGATTCGCTCCTCTTGACCATACTTTCTGTACCATTGGATGAAGGCTTTCAAACCCTCTTTTAGACTGTATTTGGGTTCCCATCCCATGTCTTTCTTGGCTTTTCTGGCATCAGCAATTAGCTGCTTGACTTCGCCAATCCTCGCTTCCACATTTACGGGTTTTATCTCTCCTTTTTTGCCGCATAAGTCGATGATAGTTTCGGCTAAGTCCATAATGCTTACCTCTTTACCAGTGCCAATGTTAATTGGACCCAATCGTGACTCATGTTTGAGGACAAGGTCGAAGGCTCTGACAGCATCTTCCACGTAAGTGTAGTCTCTTGTCTGTTGTCCATCCCCATATATGATAGGTGGAGTATTGTTCAAAACTCTTCTCGTAAATAGGCCTATTACTCCGCCGTATCCTATGTCTCTCTGTTTTGGACCGAAGATGTTGAAGAATCTTGGTATTGATATGTTCATGCCGTAAGTCTGAATGTACGCGTGGCACATTCTGTCAGCAGCGATTTTGCTGGCTCCATAAGGATGTGGGGCGTCAAGAGGGTGCTTTTCATCTATTGGGACGTACTGGGCTGAACCATAGACTTCGCTGGTTGAGGCTTGAATCACTTTTTTGACATCGTATATTCTTGAAACTTCTAGAACGTTCTGGGTTCCCATCACATTGATCTCGTAGGTGAGTCGAGGTTCAACGTAGGATCTGTCCACGTGAATCTGAGCTGCCAGATGGAAAACAACATCAACATCATGGATTATTCTTTCAAGTAGGCTAAAATCTCTAATATCGCCTGTTATGAGTTTAAAATTTCTATACCCCAGCAAATGCCTGACGTTCATCAGGTTGCCGCTAAGAAAATTGTCCAAGCAGAGTACTGTGTGTCCTTCTTTTGTGTATTTGTCGCTGAGATAACTTCCTATGAATCCTGCCCCGCCCGTTATTAGTATTCTCATTTTCGATGTCTCCGAGTTAATTCTTCATAAATCGTTTCCATTTTCTCCATCTCTTTATAATAGTTGTTTCTCTCTTCGATTATTTTTCTGTTAATGTGTCCGAACCGTTTTCTTACGTCCTCATTTCTGAGTAGATAAATAATCTTTTCGGCTAATGCCTTAGGATCTTTTGCGGGAACGAGAAATCCGTTTTCTTTGTTCGTCACCCATTTTCTGTTGTCCGCATTATCAGTAATGACTACTGGC
>DATBWI010000057.1:0-8374 GCA_036514855.1 Bathyarchaeia archaeon
TTCGTGGAGATTAGTGTATGCCTTCGTTGAAAAAGAAGAATGTTCAAAAGAAGAAGAAACACGACGACAAAGTCGGGAAATAACCAGTTTTATATTTTGTGTCCATGCTGGTTTTACTCGTTCGTCTGCTACACCGTTAAACAAGGTTAGCCTATCTATGGAACTGAAGGAACACCAAACTGTGTAGCACCTTCTTTTTTATGTAAAACAGCCATGTTTTGTTCTTCAAAGCGAAGTTAATAGGGACATGTTACCTCGTGGTTTGGGAGCGGCTTACAATGGTATTTGAAATAGTTAGATATAGACCAGAGTTTCAAGCTGCAGTAGTTGATCTGTGGAGAAAATGCAGTCTGATTGTTCCGCAGAATGACCCTGTTGAAGATATAAAGAAGAAAGTTGATTTTCAACCAGAATTATTCTTCATAGGGTTGTTGGAAGGTAATGTCATAGGCTCAATTATGGCTGGTTATGAAGGTCATAGAGGCTGGATAAACTATTTGGCGGTAACGCCTGAACATCAAAGACACAGTTATGGCAGGAAACTGGTTCAGAAAGCCAATAGATGAACTGAAGAAAACGGGTTGTGTAAAGATTAACTTGCAGGTTCGCAGAAGCAACACGTCGGTAATTGATTTCTACAAACGAATTGGATTCAGAGAAGACGACGTAATCAGCCTAGGAATGAGACTAAAATAAGCAAACAGTACCTTCGAGAATTAGAGGAGTACGAAAGAAGCTATTGGTGGGTCGCTGGGATTTGGCATGCCCCTATTGTGTAGACATCTCCTGTGTTCTCTCATCTTCTTTGGCATATGTTATCATGATTGTGATCTGATCTGTGTCTTTACCCATAAGACAACGTTCTTGAACTTCTCGAGATATTCTGGGTTTTTGAGTGCGTCCACCTTTACATAGGGAAATTTGTTATCAAAATCACTGGGTATTTGTCGAAATGGTGGTATCTCATGTATCTGACTATGGAATCTGTCTAATGTCCCTTTCTGAAGTGTCTCCACCAACCAGCCGTAGTTTAGCCTGAGCTTGCCATTTGTGTAAATACTAAATATGGATATCGTCTTGCCGTCTTTCAGATAGTGAAAAGTGAAAGATCCTGTTTCCTTGCCAGTTCCAAACCATATTCTGTCTGCTGTATCGCCGCTCCATTTGTACAAGTCTTTCACAATCTCGGTTATTTCATGTTCATTCTTCTCTCCGAGGACTTTGAAGAATTTCTCCTCAGACCATTGTACTCTTTGTTGGTCAGTGGAAAGTTTCGCTGATGCTCCGAACAGATACGGCACTAAGACTTCGATCCTGCCGGCTTAGAATCTGTTCATCTCCAAAGCGTGTAAAGAGAATGCTGACTTACTGCATTCATTCAGGTATCTGACTATTCGCTTTTGGCTTTTGTTCTTAGCACTTTCTTTGCAGGTTTGGCAGGCGGTCTTTATGCCCAGTCTTTGGGGAACATTCAGAATGGTGTTTTCAGTTCATATAATTCGTTCCTACCGCTCATGATGTCTGTGATCGGTGGATTAGGCACCATAGAGGGTCCAATACTCGGCTCAGTCATAATTATTGGCATTGATTCTTACTTGCCGAGAATTGATCCTCTTTTAAATTCCTTAATGGGTTCCCTGTTTAGTGCAGTAAGCGACGTTGGTCCACCATTGCGTCTGATAAGTTTAGGTTTGTTTCTCTTGATAGTTGTAATCTTTGTGCCCAAGGGAATCTCCTCTCTTATCCAAAGAATTTACAATTATTTACTCGCCAGCCCAGGAAAGTAGAACCGTATGGAAAGGAAAGACTGTTTTGGAGAACTCTTGGGGGTTCAGGTTCTCGACGTGAAAGATGGCTATGTAAAAGTGTCCTTGAAAATAACGAAGAATCACACCAACTTTCTAGGTGCCACTCATGGCGGAGTGATTTTTGCATTAGCGGATTGCGCGTTTGCAGAGGCAACAAATTTTGGGAATAAGCGGGCAGTTGCAGTTCAAGTCAGCATAAATTATTTAAAACCCAGTTCAGAAGGCGATACGCTGATAGCTGAAGCAACTAGAGTCTATGAAGGAAAAACCTTCGCCCTGTACAGTATAACCGTCAGCAGAGAAAACACGTTAGTGGCTTTGTTCTCAGGATTAGCATACAAACTCCAAGTCTAAACTTTTTTAGTAATTAGTGAAACTGGCTAAAAGCTTAATCTGGTTGAAAAAGCTAAAAAGGACAACAGTGCAATTCAGAAAGAGGGAACCTGATGAAATACGAAATAAAATACAAACCATCTTACTCAATGCTTGTAGTGAACTTGGAACCAAACGAGAAAATAGTTGCAGAATCAGGCGCAATGACATACATGGATCCAAACATTGATGTTCACACACGAAAAAGAGAAACAAGCCTCTTAGGCACTTTGGGTTTAGCGCTTTTTGGACGCCAGTCCTTCTGGGTGAACGAGTACACTGCGGCGAACGGCATTGGAGAAGTTGGATTTGTTTCTGCACCTGTAGGTGACATTGAAAAACTGGAAATTAAGCCAAATCAAGGTTATGTTATACAGAAAGCCTCTTACATAGCTTCTACAGAAAACGTGGATTTAGACGTTAAATGGGAAGGTTTCACAAGAGGCTTGTTCGGACAAGGCTTGTTCATGATAAAGGTTACAGGGGATGGCATGCTGTTCATAAACACTTTTGGCGCCATAGACAAACACGTTTTACAGTCTGGTCAATCAATGATTGTTGACAACTTTCACTTAGTAGCTTTCAGCAGCACATGCAATTACAGAGTCACAAAGTTTGGCGGATTAAAAGAAACAATCCTTGGCGGAGAAGGCTTAGTGACTAATATTACAGGACCGGGAGAGGTTTATATTCAAACGAAGAATTTAGGGGAGTTTGTCGAGTGGCTTTGGACTTTGCTTGAGCCAAGAGTAAGGGCAAGAGCACGCTAAAACAATATGTGCACACTGAGCTCTTTGCACCCATTGTTGCAGAGTCGATTGAGGGGCAAAAATAAATGATTGTCTCGCAAAAGTAGAGCCAGATCTCAAGGCTTATGAACAAAACAGAAGACTTTGCCCATGAACGAGGGGCTCTCCTATTAAAGATCTATGTAAAAATCCGAATATATTGATAATTCATAAGTCTTTTATCAAATTGAAGTTCTGTAATTGATTCTAGTGACTCTGAAATGACAGAAGCTCGAAATGACTTAGCTAACCTGTGCTATTCTGTTCAAGTATTTTAGAAGAAAAGACAGCGGCTCTATACCTGAAGGTAGCAGATAAAGCTCGACCGCCTCTGGTCAAATCCTTCTTCCTGCATATAGCTTACGATAGCAAAAAGCATTCAACCATCTTCAAAGGACTCAGTGAAAGTGTTGCGAAGCCAAGCACCAAACCCAAGGAATGCAAAAAGAGACTGGGACAGATTTGGAGAATAACTGAAACCCTTACCCAAGAAATCATGTCGAAACAGAGAATGCCAGAAGAAAAGATGACTCATTTAGTTGAAAGGCTTGCGACACTCGAGATCGCCATGGCCGAAGAGTATTATACACTCGTGCAAGCGAAGACTCTTAGTTTCATGATTAAAGAAATAAAACAAATCTACAATGTGAACTTTGGAAAGGTCAGACATATTCTTAATGCAGTGATCAGAGACGAGGAAAGACACCAAATGCTTCTGGCAACTATCAAAAAGATACTAGCCAAGGAGAGGCTCAAACAAGAAGACAATAGTCCTAAAGTTAAATATCAGAGTCCAGATTCTTGGATAAGAAGCCTCCCATCAACAAGCTAACATGTGCGACTCAAACTAGCGAGTGCAAATGTTTCGGACTGCATAATGGGTACCGTTTAGGTTTGCAATTAAGACTTCTGTTTCCGCTAACTTTAAGGCCTTCATTTGTCCCAGAGGCATTTCTGATGTTTCAGCAATTTTGACAAGCGTCAATTTTTCCACCTTTGACCGCTCTTCATTTATTCCTCGCTTTTTTTGGATGTTCTAGCTGAGCTATTCTGGCGTTGATGGCTTCGAGATTTCTTTGAAACTCTTTGATAATAGTCTCAACCTGCGTGCGTTTGCTTTTCAAGACGTTTATTGTGTCTTCAGGCTTTTCCTTTCTCTCTTCAAGCAACACTGAGAGAAAATTCGGCACCTTCGGCAATTGAACCGAACTAACCTTTACACCTAGCACATCCTTCATGTACTCTTTGAACAAGTCGCTCATGCTTGTGGCGAGTTGACTTTCTTTGGCAAGGGCTCGCTCGAGAACAGCATTGCCGGCTTCCGTGATTTTGTAGATCTTTCGTTTTCTGTTCTTTTGGACAGCCCATTCGCCCTTCACGTACCCCGACTTTTCCAAGTTTCGAAGTATAGGGTAAACGCCGCCGGCAGTAGGTTTCCAAAAGCCCATGGTTCTTTCCCTCACCTCTTTCATTATCTCATAACCGTGGTGTGACTTCTTGCGCAGAAGGATCAGCACTGCAATTCGTATGTATCCTTTCTGCGTTTCCTTAATCCAATGCGCTACGGCCTTTTCTTCTTCTGAATACATGAATATCCACTCTTTGCAAATATAATCAGAATATTTATATCTTACTCAAATATATTGCACTGGATACTATCCCGATGGTGATCTCTGTTGGAAAACGAGTCAATAATCGAAGTCAAGAATCTGACAAAGACCTTCAACAAATTCACAGCCGTAAACGACATCTCCTTCAACGTTAAGAAAGGTGAAATCTTCGGTCTGCTCGGTCCCAACGGAGCAGGCAAAAGCACAACCTTACGAATGCTCTCCACGTTGGCAAGACCTACAAAGGGAACTGCCAAGATCGGCGGCTACGACATAGTCGAGAAGGACACTGAAGTGCGGAAACTGATAGGCATTGTTTCCGAGAAGATGATAATGTATAATCGTTTGACGGCTAGAGAGAACCTGTCGTTCTTTGGCAATCTTTTCAATATTCCCAAAAACGTTCTTGATAAGCGAATTGATGAGCTCCTGGAGCTAGTTAAGCTGACACAGTGGAAGAACTCTCAAGTGGGTACCTTTTCGACAGGTATGCGCCAGAGGATGAACGTTATTCGAGCCTTGCTCAACATGCCCCAAGTACTATTCTTAGATGAGCCAACATTGGGTTTGGATCCCCAATCGTCTGTCGAAATCAGGGATTTCATAAAAAAACTTAATCAAGAAAATGGTACAACCATTATAATAACAACTCACATGATGGTTGAAGCTGACTTGTTATGCGACCGCATAGGCATTATGGACCACGCGAAAATCGTGGCACTTGATACATCAACAAATTTGAAAAGACTAATTTCAGGATCGGACACGACAATTTTGAAATTGGAGATTGGAAATCTGTCTCCCGTTATCATCGAAGCAATCCGGGCTTGCAAGTGCACAGACGCCGTTTCTCAAGAAAATTTAACACATTTGAGAATTATTGCCCACGGCGACGAGGCGTTTGACTCGGTAATTGACGCTGTGAGGGCTAAAAACGGAAATATAAACTCTATGGAGAATCTTCAGCCTACGCTTGAGGATGTATTCTTGCACATAACTGGTCACGAGGTAAGAGACAACGCAAACGAAAAGATGCCGATGGAGATGGGTCATGGACGCTTTGGGGGGTCGCCGCAAGGGAGAACAAGGTGAGGCAAGATGGGCGCTAAAACTCTTTTGTCACACAGCTTGAGGATTGCTTGGAAAGACCTGACGGAGCTGTTCCGGAACCGACTGGGATTGGTTCTGCTCATATTGATGCCGTTATTCATGATGGTTATGGTTGGCTTTATCTATCCCTCTGGTGGTAGCACTGCAACCAACTTGCCTGTTGCACTGGCGAATGAGGATGCGGGTTTTGGCAATTCCACTATTGCAAGCCAAACTTTCATTATGGGTCTGCAGCAGATCAACGCCGGAACAAGTATGTTGGCTCTTTCTAACGCTTCGACTGCCAACGAGATCAAGAACTTGGTTCAGAAAGGCGATATCCAAGGAGGCATAGTCATCCCGAACAACTTTACTGCGAGCGTTTTGAACGGGGAGCAAGGCACTCTGATAATCATAACTGACCAGTCAAATCCACAAGTATCGGCAACCATTCAAGCAGCTTTGTCGGCCGTTTTCAACCAAATGGGCACAATGCTGGCTCAACAAAATGTTCAAACACTAAGTCCGGCTGTGAACGAAAACAATTCACTAGCAATCGTGAAGCCTTACAATATCCAAACGGAAGGAGTTGTACCTGGAACTCCCAGTTACTTCGATTTCATTGCGCCGGGAATCATGGCCATGACTGTTATGATGAGTGTCATGACGGGGCTTCCTGTGGCTATTTCTCAGGAAAAAGAAATCGGAACTTTAGATGGGATGATGGTCGCGCCCATCAATAGGCTATCCATTATACTTGGGAAAACTCTCGGCCAGACTGCGAGAGGTCTGCTCCAAGGAGTCATAATACTAATATTATCTGTAGGTTTGTTCGGGGTCGCAATTAACGGAAGCATCCTGCTCGTGTTCGCACTGCTTCTGCTGGGAGTGTTCAGTTTTGTGGGTTTAGGCATCGTTATAACCTCATTCGCTAAAGACCAAGAAACCGCCCAGATGGCGATGATGACGCTGATGTTTCCCATGATGTTCCTCAGCGGCGTTTTCTTCCCGATACAGCAGATGCCATGGTACATGCAGGGCATTTCAAAAGTGCTCCCTCTGACTTACGCGTCGCAAGCCCTGAGGAAAGTGATGGTTTTAGGAGCAGGTATACCTGAAATAACCACTGAACTAACGGTCCTGATAGTGTTTGGGGTAATAATGACGGCAATAGCTGTGCCTGTGTTCAGAAGAATGATGACACGATAATCGAAATCGGCAACGCCCCCATGGGACACAATGTAATCGACCGTATGTAAACATCTGAGAGACATGCTTTGGAGGATAAAACTTGAGCACCCTTTGTTCAAGATGCCCATTCTTTCAACTGGCTCCGCTAATCAAGCGCAAGAACGCACGAAAACGATGCCGCATAGAACCTCAAAGACCATTACACTTCTACAAATGTAAAGACTTCCCGAGCTCTAAGATTGGACTTTTCGAAGGCGAGCAATCCTGCAAAAAAGCCCTGAAAAACAGGTATTACGCCTGTGTTAGTCGAGTCTCAGTCGCAAAGTTTTAACTGCTGATCCTCAGGCTAATGGTGATTAAGAATGGAGGTGTTTTAGGAGAATGCGAGCTTCAAAGAATGAATTATCGAAGGCGATGGACACTGAGGAAATGACTATGTACGAAGGCGTCTGGGGTGAAATGCATGTCGAGTACGACATATTCAAGAAACGGTTCGACGTTACTCCCTTGCTGAAAGGTCTGCCGAATGATCGAGATCCCTGTCCACACTGGGGCATAGTAGTGAAGGGTCAGATGACGATAATTTATGATGGGAAAAAAGAGGTCGCTAAAGCAGGAGATGCGTATTATTTCCCGCCAGGTCACACGGGCATAATTGAAGCAGGCACTGAGCTTTGGGAATTCAGCCCAAATGGCAAATTACAGAAAACCATGGAGGTCATCATGCGCAATTTCGAGGCCATGTCTCAAAAGAAATAGATAGCTATAACGGTTGTGCACGCTAAAGCACCTGACAGAAGAGGTGTACAGATCTCAAAGGAGGTGAAAATCGTTGATTTTTATACATTTGGGAAAAATGAGAAAGAAACCTGACAAAGCAATGGCTGGTGACGCCACCAAAATGGTGGAAGAGTTCAAGAAGAAGGGAATAAACGTGCTAGGCTGGTACTGGACACTAGGTCGCTACGATACAGTCTTCATATTTGAAGCTGCAAGTGAAAAAGATGCGCTGAAGATGTCTATTGATCTTGCGGAGTGGGTAGCCTCAGAAACCCTCGTAGCCATACCGAGACAAGACGCAGTGAACCTCTTATAAGCTGTCAGGTAAGCGCAGTGAGTGACGGCTTTTTTCGACCCTAACACTTTTTTGTTATCTCTTTCGGCTTCTAGGAAAATTCGGATCTAATAGAAACATCGTCTATTTCAAGACTGCTTGACGCCGAGCCGTGGAGAGCGTTGTTGAGGAAGCAGGATTTACCATGATAATCAAAAATCAAGTCCAAACTAAGCCCAATTCAGGCTCATTTTAGCTAAATAATTAAGAATTGAGGTTGGTGGGGTCGCTGGGATTTGAACCCAGGATCGCCAACGCCCCAGGCTGGTATCCTGAACCATGCTAGACGACGACCCCTTCTGCGGAATGGTTTGTTGTCAAGCCTTTAAACTGTTTCCCTCTTTACAATCTATGACTCTGGCCAACATTGATTTTCCGTGTATGGATCGCTGCAAACAAATC
>DATBWI010000058.1:0-3396 GCA_036514855.1 Bathyarchaeia archaeon
CTTCTCCGTATTGTCCGTCGGGAAGAAGAATACCTTTTTTGGCTAGGAATCTATCAAATTCTTCGTGCTTATCTCTAGATGGCACACTCGACTCAACCTGTTTACATCTTTTGCCTTGGATACTACTATTGTTAAAAACAATTGTTTGAAGTTACAATTCAGATTGGTTGTTGACCTTCTTGAGTGGTAACTTTCAGGAGATAATGCGTTAGCATCTCGGAATTTTCATGTTCAAAGGAGGCTTATCCAAATAGTTTCCCACATATTCCAAAAGAAGTTCATCCTCTAATCTACCACATTCAGGATATTCCAACCATCGAACTTCCAGTTGTTCTTGTTTGAATTCCTTCCCGAATTCATAATGAGCGTAGGTCCATCCTGCAGTATGTCTACCGCCTTGATTACGAATCCTACGCCAAAAACTTTCAATTCTTTCCATTAGCTTACCTTCACCAATATACAGAATTCCTTCCGTATCCTTGCCTTTCGCTCGACATATTGACTTAGGCTTTCCATTAACCGCCCATCTGATTTGATAGACACCATTCGAAGCTGGAACAGAGCGAAAATCTAAAGTTTTGAAAGAACACCATTCAGACCAATTAAGCTGAGTCATAAGTACCACTTGAACCAACAATTCCTGAGCTAATTTTATCTCAGTACTTAATTCAATATTTAAATTTTTCGTGAAGAACAAGTTGCTACAGCAAAATCTCTTTTTCCCGAAGAGTTGCCGGAAACCTTGACCAAAAATCACGGTTAACAAAGATATTTGGAAAACTATAAGATTCAGTCTATGAAAATTACCTCTTCAAACACTATTTAGCAAGAGGATAATTCATGGAAGAACACGCCCACGACATAATCATCATAGGAGCTGGTTTAGCAGGTTTAAGAGCCGCAATCGCCGCGGCAGAGATTAGCAAGAAGCTTGACATTGCTGTTCTCTGTAAGGATCATCCGTTGCGTGCACAGTCTGTGTGCGCTCAAGGCGGAACTGCGGCAGTAATGCGCGCAAGAGACTCGTATGACCTGCATGCTTTTGACACTGTGAAAGGCGCGGATTTTCTTGCAGACCAAGACGTTGTCGAATTCTTTGTCAGGCAGGTACCTAAAGAAATAGTGCTAACAGAGCATTGGGGATGCCCATGGAGCCGCACGCTTGATGGAAAAATAGACCAGCGTCCATACGGCGGACACACGTTTCCCCGAGCCTGCTTCGCCGCGGACATGACAGGCTTCCATGAAATGCACGCCGTGTACGGAAAAGCCGCATCATACGGCAACATAAAATTTTGCAATGAATGGTTCGCCACATCGCTGATAGTGGAGAATAGCACCGCGTTAGGGTTGACAGCCATAGAAATGGCGAGCGGCGACATGCACGGGCTGAAAGCAAAAGCCATTGTTATGGCAACAGGAGGTCACGAACGCATCTACGAATTTACAACATTCTCGCATACGACTACTGGAGATGGGATGGCAATGGCATACCGAGCAGGCGCACCACTGGAAGACATGGAATTCATACAGTTTCACCCCACAGCCCTCGTTCCGTCAGGCGTCCTCATAACAGAAGGAACCCGCGGCGAAGGAGGATACTTGGTAAACGCGAATGGTGAACGTTTCATGCGGAAATATGCGCCGGAAGAAATGGAACTTGCCCCGCGGGATGTGGTGTCAAGAGCAGAGCAAACAGAAATCCTTGAAGGCAGAGGATTTGAGGGTCCGTATGGAGCTTACATAGCCTTAGACCTTACGCATTTGAGCGAAGAAGAAATCAACGAGCATTTTCCGCTAATTAAAGACTTAGCCATAAAACTTGGAAGAGTAGACCCGACAAAGGAGCGCATACCGATAAGGCCAGCTGCGCACTATTCAATGGGAGGAATCAAGGCAAACATAAAAACTGAAACGTCAATCGCAGGGTTATATGCGGCTGGCGAATGCTCATGCCTCAGCATACATGGTGCAAACAGGCTTGGCACGAATTCAACGGCAGAATGCCTAGTTTTTGGGGCGGTAGCGGGAGAGGAAGCCGCGAAACGTGCGATGAAAGGTGCCACTCGCGAAATTCCTAGGAACAGGCTTGCTGCAGAAGAAACGAGAGTTTATGATGGAATATTGGGAAACGAGGGCTCAGAAAGAGTCCCCGCAATCCGAGACAAAATGAGACGGGTTATGAATGAGAAGGCTTGGATATACAGAAGAGGCGACCAACTTCAAACCGCCTTAAAAGAGATAAGAGAACTCAAGCAAAGGTTCAAAGGCGTAAGGGTTGAGGATAAGGGAAAAGCCTTCAACACTGGATTTTTGGCTGCATTACAGCTTGACTTTATGTTAGATTTGGCAGAAGTAACCGTAGCAAGTGCATTGGCGCGGACAGAATCCCGTGGAGCACATTCGAGAACTGATTTTCCCGAGCGTGATGACGAAAATTGGCTGAAACATACGCTGGCTTATTACACATTGGAAGGCCCGAAGCTTGAGTATTCGCCAGTTACGATTACGAAGTGGCCGCCAATTGAAAGAACTTATTAGGAGGATGAGCTTGCCGCCTGAGAAAACAATCAGACTCAAGATACGCCGATTTGACCCGCAAACTAGAAGGCGTTATTTCTCAATCTACAAAGTGCCTGTGGGCAAAGGAACAACTTTGCTTGATTGTCTACTTTACATAAAAGATAATTTTGACGAAACGTTGACGTTTAGGCATTCGTGCAGAATGGGAATATGCGGGAGCTGCGCCGTCAACGTTAATGGAAAGCCTGTGTTGGCGTGTTATACGCAGGTGCTTGACCTTGGAACTGAATCGTTAGATGTTGAACCTTTGGCAAACATGCCCGTCATAAAGGATCTTGTAGTTGACATCGAACCCTTTTTCGACACACTGAAGAAAATCAAAACATACCTGATTAAGCCAGAAAGCGCCTTCAAGAGGAAGGAAGAGTTTGTTCAAACACCTGCTGACCTTAAAAAGTTCTGGGATTTGACATTGTGCATTAAATGTTCAATATGTTATTCAGCGTGCCCTGCAGCAATAGATGAAAGATTCCTTGGGCCCGCAACCTTGACAGCTAACTATAGATTCATAACAGACTCCAGAGACGAAGGCTGCGCCGAGAGGCTGAAGCCAATGGCTGACAACATTGGGCTGTGCACACAATGCAACTCATGCACACTGTTTTGTCCTAAACTCATCGGCTGCGCAAACGCAGTACTGGATGATCGCCACCTGTTGGTGGAAGAGGGAAACACTCCAAAAACAGCAGACAAAGTGCTTGAAAATGTCTGCAAATGGCACAATCCGATGGGAATAGAGCAAAGCAGAAGAATGGAATGGGCTGAAGGCTTAAACGTTAAAACATTTCCAGAAGTCACGAAAGCAGATGTCTT
>DATBWI010000059.1:0-14827 GCA_036514855.1 Bathyarchaeia archaeon
GCCTCTTTCCTCGCAAAAAGAACACCACATCGATAATACTGAGCCAAAGCCAAACAGAAACAATCAGCCAAAGAAACAGTCCTCTCACACTTCAGCCTTGCAGTAGCTTCAATCAAGAAAGAAACATCCTCAACCTGAATGTAACCAGAAGCCAAAAGCTTGTCAACCCTACTATTCGACTCAGCATATCCAAGCTTGCGGCAAAGAATGTACCGAAGCTCCGCCACTCCAATCTCAGTCACATAAGCAAGAACCTGCTCCTTCTCCAACGCCGTCTTCAGCCTCTGACCCAGCGATGTTCCAAGCACAGCTTCAACTAGAACGCTTGCGTCTAGAACCAAGCTTCCGCTCAAGTCTCTCCTCATCCAATCTCCTCTCCCGATAAAGCTCATCAACCGCCTCCCTTGCAACCTTCTCAGCATCAGGCACGGGTCTACAAGCCTCCTCCAGCAACCGCGGATTCTTAACTCTCTCCCTTTCACTAAGCAGATACCGGATAGCCTCATCAAAATCCACCCGCCGCCCAAACCTAATCTGCAATTGAGAAGCTACCCTCAACAACCTCTCCTTAACCTCATCCGAAACAGCAATAGTAGTAGTCATATAACCACCACAGAAACTATAAACGCTATAATCTATATAGGCATATCTAAGAAAGCACAAAGAACAACCGCCAAAATGTGGAAGAAAGCGTTGGAATGAACTTTTTTGAATATTCGTATTCATGATAATTCTTAAATACCCTATGAAGGTCAAAGACATGCTAAAGATTGGATTCTTGGGTTTTGATAAAAATGATTCGAAGAAATAAGCAGGCTGTAAAGCTTAAAATGGTTCCCTTTGTGCTTGTAATTTCTATTATCCTTTGGAGTGGTGGCTATTCAATTTGCTTCACGTCTTTAGCGTCTCCGGCGAAATCGTGGACTTTTATTGTATATCTTGACGCTGATAACAATCTTGAAGGTGCTGGAATAAAGGATTTGAACGAGATGGAATTGGTTGGCTCAAGCAGTAGCGTCGACATCGTAGTTCAGATAGATCGCATCCCGGGCTATGACGATTCTAACGGCGACTGGACTGGGACAAGAAGATACTACGTTACAAAAGACAGTGACCATGGAGTTATTCAATCGAATTTGGTTCAGGACTTGGGTGAAGCAAACATGGCTGCTGAGAACACTCTTTCTTCTTTCGTGAAATGGGCAATACAGAATTATCCGGCAGATCATTATGCGCTAATCTTGTGGGATCACGGCGGAGGCTTTCCAGGCGTGTGTTGGGATGACACCGACGGTGGAGACTCTTTAACAATGGTTGAAATAAAGCAAGCACTTTCAGACATAAAAGGCACTACTGGAGTTGGAATAGACGTTTTAGGCTTTGACGCATGTCTAATGGGCATGGTGGAAGTGGCTCACCAGATCAAAAACTACGCCAATTTCATGATAGGCTCTGAAGAAACAGAACCAAACGATGGATACCCATATGACACCATCTTGGCAGATTTGACAAGCAATTCCAGCATGACTCCTAATCAACTTGCAGCAACAATTGTTGCAAAGTATGTCGCGTCATACACTGATGAACTACTTAACCCAGAAGACGCTCCAACAGTCACACAGGCGGCTTACAACCTTGCCGAAGAACCTGCCTTAGCTAACGCAGTGTCTACTTTTTCCCAAATCCTCGCAGACAGCTTTAACCAGTACAAGAATGAAGTGGTTTCTGCAAGAAGTCAAACTGAACAATTTCAAGGCGACTTCATCGACCTGTACGACTTCACTCAACGAGTACGAAATTCCATTGCAAATGTTACAATTCAATCAGCAGCCGATAACGTTTTGAACAAATTGGCAAGTTTTATCATCACCGAAGGACATGGTCAAGGGCATCCAAACTCTCACGGAGCAACAATATACTATCCAGAAAAATATAACAAAGCATCTTATGCAGGCTCTGAAACTGATAAAACTTTAGACTTTCCCTGGGATACGCTGTGGGATGAATTTCTTGATTTTGGCACAAATGTCGAAGCAAATTTGGTGCCGCAATTTCCCACATATACCATGTCGGGAAATACAACTATTGCCGATGTTGCAGCCGGCGATGTTGATGGAGATGGAGCGGTTGAGGTGGTTGGTGTTGGCGCTTATACAGACGATTATGGTGATGTCTATTTTGTCGCTATAGTATTCGAAGTTACAGAGACAGAGCTCGTGATGCAGAGTAATTATACTCTGAACCTAGGTGAAAGTGAAGAATTAACATCTTTAAAGTGCGCTGACGCGGACAACGATTTGAAAGACGAAATAATAATCACTGCGGACTTTTACAATCTGACTGATTACGGGTGGTACTCCTGCATAATCATATTGGATGTCAACGCGGAAGGGATTACTCTGCAGATGTACAATGAAAGCGCATATCTCTCTCTCGAATCTTTGGATGTAGCAGATGTAGATGGAGATGGGTACAACGAGATAGTTATTAGCGGTCACCTCTGGGATGAGTTTGGAGACGAGTACGCATACATTGCCGTTGGAAACAACTCTTTACCCAGCGAAATGGCTTTGGAGAACTATTACGCGTGGAATATCGGAACTGGAGAAGATATAAGAGCAGTGGCTGTAGGAGACACCGATGGCGACGGCCAAGCAGAAATCGTGGTAGGTGGAATATTTTATGATGTTGATTATGACTTGTGGTATGGTTACGTTGCAGTGCTGAATTTCACTTCTAACCTGTTTTGGATGCAAGCATTCGATTACGGACAGGATATATGGATAAACTCTGTGGAGATAGCAGACGTAAACGGGGATATGGTACAAGAAATAGTCGTCAGCGGATATTCTTGGGATGCTAATGAAGTTTATTTCTACATTGGCATCGCCATCAATCAACCAAGCGAAACCATTGCATGGCTTTACCAGGATGTATATAGCATTGGGGAAAACGAAGAGCTGGTCTCGGTTGACGTGGCTGATATTGAGGGTGACGGTGTCGCAGAGATTATTGTCTCCGGATATTATTTCGACGACTATTACGGTGAATGGGACGGTTATCAGGCTGTCTTCAGTTGGAGCGAAACCACTGGCATGGTGCTCGAAGATGCGTATTATGGTGAAGACGGAAACGATTACACATACTCGCTAACAACTGCAAACATAGATAATGATGCACAGACAGAGGTAATAAGCTGCGATTCCCTGCAGACTGATGTTTCTACGGGTCAAATCAACGTTCAAACAGCCTCAAACTATGTTCCCGAAACCGGCGCAATCACAGGAACAGTCACAGACGGCGTTAACCCAATCTCGGGCGCTACTGTGCAGGTTGCCATATCCCGATACTCCGTTGTTGCCACAACAACCACACTCGCAAACGGATCCTACACGCTGGGAGACCTGCAACCTGCAAGCTATGATATCGAAGTGCATGCAACTGGAAAACTCAACGAAACTCAGAAAGGAGTGCTGGTCAATGCTGGGGAAACTACGACAGCGCCATTTGAACTGGAAAATACGCCTATTACAAGTGATAACGTGGTCATCGCCGAAGGATTCACATTCCATGTTATCACGCTTAGCAACTCAACAGTCACCAGTTTCGCATTCAGCAAAGACCAAAAAGAGATCAGCTTCAACATTACCGGATCGTCTGGAACGGAAGGATTCTGTAACGCCACAATTCCCAACAGTTTGCTGGATGGCAACCTCACCGTCAAAATAGACGGCGTGCAAGTTGCTCCAGATCCTATCATAACATCAAACGCTACGCATTCGTTCGTATACTTCACATATGGTCAGAGCACCCGCAAAATACAGATCATTGGGACTACAGTAATTCCAGAGTTTCCAATCATCATAACCCTGCTGTTGCTATTAGCTGCAACATTAATTGCAGTAATCCTGACTAAGAGAAAACTAACTGATGTATCCACTGACTCATTTTCAAATGGCAGTCCTTGAAATTGCCTATGCTGTAGCTTGTTCTCTTAACGGTTTGTGCACCATTAGTGAGCGTATGGATGCCTGTAATCGTTTGCTTGCTTGAACAGTTCTGTCAGTTCTTGGTCATCTGCGCCTTCTCTGATGGCTCCTAAAACATCCACGAGGTTATCATTCTTCATTAAGCACGGTTTTAATTTCCCATCGCTTGTAACGCGTAAGCGCGTGCAATGCATACAGAACTCTTCATTCTCTGTTGGACGTATAACTTCTACGTTCACGTGTGGCAAGCGATATACGTGACGGTTCTGCATATACCGCCTAGTTTCAACGCTTACTGCTTTCTGTCTCAACATTTCTTCATATTCGTCAAGCGGCTTATGATTTACTGAATAGTATTCGGCGCTTATGTTTACTCGTTCAAGCTCAATCAACTGCAAAATTGTTCCCGTCTCATTCGCGAACTCAATCATTTCTGGAACGGCATAGTCGTTTATGTCTTTCAAAACCAGCATGTTAAGCTTGACCGGATATAAGCCCGCTTCTACAGCCGCCCTAATCCCTTTCAACGCCTTTTCCATGTTGCCCCCAGTAAGCTTATGGTAAACTTCTTTTTCCACCGTGGGAAGGCTAATGTTCAAACGTTCCAAGCCATTTGCGTGAAGCTCTTCAGCTGCGGAAGCAAGCAAAGTGCCATTAGTAGTCATGGACAAATCTGACAAACCCTCTATTGATGCGATTTTTTTAACAATTTCGCCGATGTCGTTGCGCATCAGAGGCTCTCCTCCTGTGAGTTTGATCTTAGAAATGCCTAATTTGACGGCGACGCTCACGATGCGGACAATTTCATCAACCGTCATTTCTTCGCCTAGATTGCCTGCAGGCTTTTCTTCCCCTTCCATGTGGCAATATTGACATTGCAAGTTACAACGTCTCGTGATTGCGACGCGCAGGTTAAGGAGAGGACGCCCGTACTTGTCTTCTAGAATCATCGTTATTCCCGTCTGTGCCTAACGATGTCAGCCCCTTCCAACAATATAAGAATTACCTAACAGAAACATTACATTTAGACGTCTAATGAGGCTACTTTTCAAGGGCATGCTTAACGATGTGTCCTGATTCTGGCAAGATAATCCTCTGCATACACAAGCGAACAGCGTCAGGCGAACCGGGAATAGCGAAAACAGCCTTTCCTTTCACTACACCAGCAACAGCTCGGGACATGACGGCTGCTGAACCAATTTCGTCGAAGCTTAAGCGCCTAAAAACCTCGCCGAATCCGGGCAACATTTTCTCCAAGAAAGGCGAAACGGTTTCGATGGTTATGTCTGATGGAGCTATGCCTGTGCCGCCGCAAAACACAACAACATCTACGTCAGCAGATGCCAAAGCTTGTTGCATTCCCTTTTCGATTAAGATTTTGTCGTCTGGAATTAGTCTCCGAAAAACTACTGTGTGCCCTGCATTGTCCAGCAGAGATTCGATCAGGTCTCCGGAAACATCAGTCACTTTTTCGCCACTTTTCAATTGCAGATAGCGAGATGTGCTGACTATGAAAATTCCGAATCTTAGCTTTTTAGGAGCTTCCGCTTTATGTCTTTCTGCGCTTTCGCTCATTTGATAGGCCTTCTTTGGTCTTTTTCACAACTCGGATGTTCTCGATAAGCGTGGATGGGTATTGTCCTTTTGCGTCTTTTTCGTATTGTTTAACCATGTCCCAGACCGTTAGAAGGCTTATGGCAGTTGCCGCAAGCGCTTCCATTTCAACTCCTGTCTGCGCCTTTGTCTTGACAGTGGAAGTAACTTTCACTTTGAACTTGTCTAAAACCTTCACTTCAACATTCACGCTGGTCAATGGCAACTGGTGGCACAGCGGAATCAAAATGCTCGTCTTCTTAGCGGCTAAAATCCCCGCAATTTTGGCTGTGCTGAGCGGGTCTCCTTTCGCGATTTTTCCTTCTTTGATTAGGCGGATGGTTTCGTTTTTCAGCTTTATTGTTCCTGTTGCTGTGGCTTCTCGAAAGACTTCTTCTTTGTTGGATATGTCAACCATCGTCATGTTTGCTTCATCTCTTCAATATTTTCTAAACCCGCTAGATTGAAATTTTCATACCACACATACAAAGCATTTACACCTTCTAATTCTTATTTGCATGTTCCCACGCTTCAATAAGATTTTGCACTGCCCTCGCTTTGGACGAATGCTCATTAAACCTGTACAAGCGTATTCTTCCAAACACTTTGTGCTGAAGAATTCCCTCATCCTCCAAAATCTTTAGATTCTTATTCGTTGTTTCATAGTTCGCGCCGAGTCTGCGGGTAATATCCGACACGTTAAGCTCACCCACTCGTGCTATAACCTTCAAGATTTTCATTCTGACTTTTGAAGAGAAAACATCTTCTATATCCATAACGGTTTCACGGTTTTTCTTTTTCTAAGAGAGCACTTAATTCTTTCTCTAAATCGTAGGCTGGGATTCTTGGTAGATAAATGCGTGTTGATTTTCCACGCGGTGAAGCTTGTAAAACTTCGGTTTTTAATATGCCAATGTTTGAAAAAGTCTGCAAGTACTTCCATAATTGGGTGTGACTGTGAGGTTGCGCGCCAGATTCTTCGCACGCAATAGCGTAAGCTTGCTCTGCTTCCATAAAGGAGATGGATGCCTTTTGGCTTTCTTTAAAGGCTCTGGCGACGCCGAGCAAGAACAATTTTTCGTGTAGACTGAGGAATTCTAAGTCGCTTTTCTTAGTTGCTGGATACACGCTTGAAACTGCTCTTCGAACACATTCAGGCGCAACAACGTCCAGATTTTCCGCGTCCGCGTATTTTCCAGCGCGCCAAAGCAGTTCAATTCCAAATCGTGCGTTTCCACCTTCTGAAGAGGCAAGTTCAGCAATTAGGCTGACGGTGTCTTCTGGCACGGCGAATGGTTTGTAGGCGAGTGAAATGCGATCGTTGAGAACGTCCTTAAGCTGTTGCGATGAGTATTTATCAAGCCGAAGTATGTTGGATTGCAATGTGCTTCTTGTGCTGGCATCCAACTGTTCAACTGCCTTCAAACTTCTCAGGATGCATATTAGCGAAAGTCTTTGGGGTTTGCCTTGTCTTATCTCCTGCAAACGCGTAAGCTTGTAAACGGCTTCGGAGCCTTCTTGCTCAATGAGACTTTCAAACTCGTCTAGGGTTAAGATGACGTAAGTGTTTTCTTCGTCTAACATTTGCATAAGCATGCGCAGAAGCTCTTCAGGCGAATAGCCACGCTTAGGAAAATTCGGGTGGAAGATGGAGACTATGTGGTGTAAAGTGAGAAAGAGGCTTCCCCTGTATTCGCGGCAGTTAACATGAATGTAACGTAGGTTTATTCCTCGCTTGTTTGCTTCGCTGGTTATGTCATTTCCGAAGCGTTGAGAAAGCACGGTTTTGCCTGTGCCCACATCGCCTGTTACGATGATGCGCTGAGCCATCTTCCCCGGAAACTGCAACATGAAGCTGAAAAACTCCATCAGCAAGCGCAGTTCTCTGTCTCTGTGAGGAAGCCTAGAAGGGACGAAGCTGATGTCAAGTTTTGTTTCGTCCTTGAATACTGTTTGATACCGAGCCACTTGCCCGAGCCTCAGAGTAATTATACATAAAGCGCTGTTATCCTTTTCCCCAGACCAAACAAAAACTTGATGCTTAAGATTTGAACTATGTCCGCATGAATGATGTACACGACATGAAGTTAGCGCTCGCAGGTCAATATGTGATGTTTGCTTTTACCTATTCTGGAAGAAATCGTATGGCTTTTTCGATTTTGGCCCTTCTGGGCTTTAATTCAGATTAATTACACTTATGGACTTTTGGAAAGATGAAAAAATGCTTACTCTGGCGCTTCAACGATTGGTCGTGTTGTGTGATAAATTATAAATAGAAGTGGTCAAATACTGGTTCTCATGGTCGAGGTCTTACCACAGCATGTTGTTCTAGCCTTTGTAATATCCTTTGCAATCGTTTTTGTAATTATTTTAAGTGTTCACCTAATCGTTAAACACCTAAAACACGGGAGATTGCGGGATATAATAAGAGATAATGAGGGGTACCCCAGTCTAGCCTTATTCCAATTCTCGGCTTGGACAGCCATAATTGCCTTCTTCTACCTTGTGGTCTATCTTATCAGAGTATTCGGAGATGTCCTTGAAATCCCGCCAGCAATACCATCAAACCTCCTTACGCTAATGGGAATAAGCGTTGCGGTCCCAGTTGTCAGTGGCGGCATATCCGCGGTGAAGTACAGAACAAAGGAACGCCCCGACAAACCTCACTCGTTCTCGACAATGCTCGAAGAAGACGACAAGCCAACGCTGACCCGATTCCAGATGTTCATTTGGACGTGGATTGGCATCGCAATCTATTTTTTCATTTTCCTTGCGATGCTAACTAAGCATGGTGCCCTACAGGCTGTGGAGAACCTCTATTTGCCTGATATCGACCCGACCCTTGTGATATTGATGGGAATTAGTCAGGGAGCCTATATCGGAGGAAAGCTGATTCCATCTCAGGCGATGGAGATAACACGGATAGTGCCTCAAAAAGCAACAGCGGAGCAAACCATTAGCCTATTTGGAGTCAACTTCGGAGAAGTCAAGGACACCATCTGGTTCTGTTTCAACGACATTGCGCAGCGCGTTACGGACATCGAAAGTTGGACAAATACTAGAATCGACTTGAAAGTTCCAACCGGGCTTAAAGCTGGCAACTATAGCATAAGGGTGGCGAAAGGGGAGAGGATAACACCTGCAAAAATGTTTACTGTGACGTAAGTCACCCCCTTCGACTTCATAGAGAGCTTCCTGATATATTCTTTCGAGTTTATCCATGTCTCTATGTCTTTATGGAAGTCGGTTTTCAGTTCGCCAATTTGCTTGCATGAGTTATCTTTCAAAATTCGATTTTGCCATCAAATTCGCTGTATATATTCCACTCGATTTTGTAAAGGAATCCATAGAAACTGCCTACTCTGATGATGTACTGAAGGATAGACCAAATTTCTGGTGGAATATCTTCGATGGGAATCTTTCACTATAATATGGCGAACTGTAACTTATCTCTTAAAGTTTACGGGTCTAGCTCGGGTAACTCTCGGGGGTTTGAATGATTAAACAAGCAACATATTAACTAAAGTCCAATTCATTGATTCTGATCACCAACCCTTTTTGGGCAAACCTAATTAGCCAGTCTCATCTTGGACAGAACCTGAAAACAAAAGACTAATAAACACTTGTTGTTATTCATACTGCAAAATGATTCCCAAATATTTCTTCCTAACAAAAGGCGTCGGCAAACACAAAGAGCAACTCCAACCCTTCCAGTTAGCACTAAGACACGCAAGCATAGAACACTGCAACATCGTTAACATGTTAAGCATCATACTGCTTGGCTGCAACGTTTTGCCATTTTGTAGACGCAATCGTCGTGCTAGGTTTGCTAGCTGTTAACAGCCATTGACGGCGCCGAAAAATGTTTGTATTGATAACAAATAAGTTCACTTATGATATCATAATGAGACAACCTGTTTGTATGTTTGATTCTGATATGAAATAATGTTACCGCTAATTTTAAATATCAGACATTGACTTTTCTATTGTAGCGTGAGAGGACGGGAGATAGATGAAAGCGAAACCCGTGGCAACCATAATACTTGTCGTAATTTTGATTGGCACCATGGCAATCCAGATAATGGTAAAAGCGTATCCTTTTGAAGACATTTTCAAAGAGGATTTGCTTGAAATAGCTGAGGGCAATCCCAAAATCGAGAGTATCAACATAGAAAGCTGGTCAGATCATCGACCTTCAGCCATCTGGGCTGTAATTCAAATTAATTATATTGCGGGTCTTTCAGATGATGAAAGAATAGCCATACAATACGATGTGCAAAACCAATTAGAGCCAAAAGGGTATATTGATTATGTTGAACCAAACTATATCTTTACAATTCCCGAGAATCCTCCTCCCCCATGGCCTGGATTTGTTATTGGAGAATTGATTGTTGGTTTCATTATTGCGTCGGAACAAGATGTGGCAGTCACTCATGTCGTGGCTTGGCCAAACCTCACCCTGCCCTCTTACGTCTACGTCAATGTTACAGTTGAAAATAATGAGACCAGTTATGAAACGTTCAACGTGACCATACACGCGGATAATATCACAGTTACATCAGCAACGGTTGCTGACTTGGCACCGGGATCAAACAAGACCCTAAAACTCAGATGCGATCTATTCCCTTTCAGGGAGGTTGTTTTCCCGCCACCACCGTGGCCTCTTGAAGAGCCTATGGTTGTGAACGTTACGATATGGGCTGAAGCCAGCGTGGCTGCTGGCGAAATCGATATCTCCAATAACGCTCTTGTTAACGGGACGATTAGCATAATCTGGTGGGTCTTGGATTTGAACGGCGATGGCGCAATCGATATTGTGGATATTACACTCATGGCAATAGCCTTTGAGGTTCCCAATCCCCCTCCTTGGTTGGATCTTAACGGAGACGGAGAAATCGATATTCTCGAGATAACTATATTAGCGAGGGCTTTTGGGCAGGTTTACTTTGAACCCGCAGACTCAGATGACCCATAGGCGCAATCAAGTATCCTGTTGGCATTATTTTCTTGTGGTTTTTTATTCTTCATTTCCCTAATGCATTCCAAAGTCATCACCTATTGATGCTTTTGTCTTCGGAATAGTTTTTGCCACTTTGCAGACGCGATAATCATCCCAAGTCTGCTGGTTGCAGCAAACTTATATACCAAAAATTATATATATTAGTTGCAATAAATAAGTGAACTTCCTCATCTCAATGAGATGATTATTTGTGAGTGATGAAAGATGATGAAACTGAAATCAAGAATGGCATTCTTTCTAGTTGCGCTGCTTCTCTTGAGCATGCTAAGCGCCTTAGAAGCATACACGATTTTCACCCCGGAGATTTATTTGATTTCATCTACTGTTTCTAAAGATCAGGAATGGAATGTACAAGTGTGCATAAAAGACATAGTCACGGCTAACGCGGTTTTCGCGTACCAAGTGAAGCTGTTCTTTAACACGACGTTCCTTCAGTGTCTAGAAGCTAGAATTCCTGAAACGGACAAATCTTGGATTTTCTCAGGATCAACCACAGTATCGCCTCAGCCAGTAATCAACACTGCAAAAGGCTATGCGGTAGTAGGCGCTTCGCTCCTTAGAGGGTCGTCATTTAAGGGTTCAGAACCTTTCGTGCTTGCCTCATTCGACTTCTGCCTCAAAGCAGAGTTGAAAGATGCACCTGAATCATACGTTAACGTTGACAATCCAGACACTTTCCTAGTTAACAATGACCTGAAAAAAGCGCCAGCGACCATAAAGAGCGAAGGCTCAATCAATTGTGTACCGGACATGTCAACAACAAACGTACAGGAAAACACTGATCAGATAGATTTTGACAGAGACTATGAGGGAATTGGATTACGGGATCTTGCTAGCAAAGGGGAAAGCCAAGTTGAGTTAATAGTTGGGCTTGACTCTGAAGTTCCAAAAGCCTATGCACAGGTTGAAACTGTGGTAGCAAAGTACAAGAGCCTAATAAAAGATGTTGTTTCATGTGCTGGTAAGATTGTGGCTGTCGTCGTCAACATTGGTTCAGATCAGGTCAAATCATTCACGTCTGAAATGGAAGCAACGGGCATTTCAACATACATCGAGCCTAATCACCAATTTAAAGCCTTGTGGACTCCAAACGATCCTTATTGGGGGAATCAATGGGGGTCAAAAAAGATACAGGCAGACTGGGCTTGGAACACAACCGTGGGCAACGCCTCAGTGCTCATCGCTGTTGTCGATACTGGAATCGATTACAACCATACAGACCTTGCTCCCAACTACGTTGCACTAGGCTACGACTGGGCAAACAATGATAATGATCCTAAAGATGATTATGGTCACGGTACTCATTGCGCCGGAATCATAGCCGCGAAACTAAACAACTCTATAGGCATAGCAGGAACTGCCCAGGTTCGAATTATGGCAGAAAAGGTGCTTAACCAATATGGCTCTGGGGGTTCCGCTTGGATCGCAAATGGGATATACCACGCTGCGGACAGGGGAGCAAAAATAATTAGTATGAGTCTCGGAGACTATTTCTATTCTCAAACAATTTATGATGCAATCAAAAATGTTACAAGACGTGGTGTTTTGGTGGTTGCGGCTGCAGGAAACGATGCTATAAGCTGTACGACATATCCAGCGTATTTTGACGAAGTTGTCGCTGTAACAGCAACCAGTCAGAGTGATACGAAAGCCTCTTTCACCAATTTTGGAACATGGGTTGAGGTGGCCGCGCCTGGTGTCAACATTTACTCAACGATGCCAACATACCATGTGACAATGAATGATTATGGCTACCCAATGAACTATGCTAATATGAGTGGTACTTCAATGGCTACACCGTGCGTCTCTGCAGTTGCAGGTCTCGTTTGGAGCCGTTTTCCAAGTTTGACGAGAGACCAAGTGCGAATCCATCTAAGAAAGACGGCTGATGATTTGGGTACATCTGGTTTTGACATCTATTACGGATATGGAAGAGTCAACGCAAAAAAAGCTGTCGAGCAAAGTCCGCCACAACATGACCTTGTTATCCTTAATTGGAAGAGAACGCCGTACGTAACAGGAGGCAATGTGACCGTTAATGCTACCATAACAAACTACGGCATGAGCAACGAGAACAACGTGGTTGTGCAGCTATGGTTAAACGGCACTCTAAAAACCTCCAAATCCATAGCCTCCCTTGCAAGCGGAAACTCTACAACGGTAAGTCTCTCATCATCCGCTCCCGGCACTGGCGTGTACAATGCCACTGTGCGTGTGGTGCCTGTTTCGGGTGAGGTGGCCACAGCGGACAATACTGTAATGGGATATGTTGGTACAGAACAAAAAACAATAAAGGTCCCGAGCTACTATCCAACGATACAGCAGGCCGTTGATGTCGCCGTTTCAGGAGACGCAATAAGAGTAGCGTCAGGAACTTACAATGAAGCAGTCCATTTGTATACTTCGAACATAAGTCTTTTCGGTCAATCTTCTCAAACGACAGTTATCAATGGTAGCGGTCCCAATTATGGACTGTGGGTTGTGTACACAGATAATGCCAACAACCTCACTGTCAGCGGATTTACCTTGAAAAACAGTAAGCTTGGAAATTATGGCTTAAACTTCTATGCGGGTATCTCCCTCGCCGGTTCTAGCTTTTGCGTTGTGGCAAATAATACAATATCATATAACAAGGAAGGCGTCTACCTGTACGGCTCATACAACAATATGATAACTGGGAACAACATAACCTCAAGCGCTGACTCAGGAATAGGACTGTTTTCCAGTGGTGATGGCAATTTAATTAGCAACAATACTGTGCAATCAAGCACCAATGCTGGCATCGGGCTGTACAGATGGTCAGGGGGAGGTGACACTATCAGCGGCAATGTTGTACGAGGAAACGGATTTGGTATCGACGTAGGCATCAATAGCCTAGTTACTGGGAACAAAGTTGTGGAGAACAATGGTCAAGGAATTTCCTTATATTATGGGGCGACAGGGATAACTATAAGGGACAACCATTTTAGAGGCAACGGTGAAGGAATCAACATTACGGGAGCAAGTGGTAACAGTGTCTATCACAACAACTTCATCAATAACACCAATCAAGTAAGAGGGACGCCAACAAACAAATGGTATGGCAGATGGAATGTAACAGGAGACTATTGGAGTAACTACACAGGTAGCGACCCAGATGGAGATGGCATCGGAAACACTTCCCACATTATCAATGCAAACAACAGAGACAACTTTCCGTTTATGAATCCCTATCTGCCAGGCGATGTCAATCACGATGGCGAGGTAGATATATTAGACATATCTTTCATTGCCAGATACTATGGCTCCACAGTCACGCCCAGTAGTTCGGTCGAAGTCAAACGTGCAGACTTGAACGAGGACGCCATAGTAAACACATTAGACCTAAACATAGCTTCGGCAAACTTTGACAAAACATGGCAGTCCTACTGGGGAGAATGACTTTACAATCTCCACCTTTTTTTTATGATGCTGTGTGCGATCCTATGGAAGATCGGGCGTAGGTTTGCAATATGAGTTACGTTGTTAACAGCTAACTTGCATGCTGTTAGCGCGCTTGCTTTATTTTTTATGAAAATGTCCTACGGAGTAGTCTTTTGGGTCAGATGGCATGTTTTGGGTGAAACAAAAGACTAATAAACACTTGTTGTTATTCATACTGCGAAATGATTCCCAAATATTTCTTCCTAACAAAAGGCGTCGGCAAACACAAAGAGCAACTCCAATCCTTCGAGTTAGCATTAAGAGAAGCACAAATACAACACTGCAACATCGTAAACGTGTCAAGCATCGTACCGCCCGGCTGCAAACTCGTCCCAAAAGAACGCGGGTTAAAAATGATACAGCCAGGCGAAATAACATTCATGGTACTGGCTAGAAACTCCACGAATGAACCGCACAGACTGATCGCATCATCTATAGGCGTTGCCATCCCATCAGGCGACCATAATTACGGGTACCTTTCCGAACATCACTCTTTTGGACAGCCTGACGACAAAGCTGGAGACTACGCAGAAGACTTGGCTGCAACGATGCTTGCAACAACCATGGGCGTCCAATTTGATCCTGACAGTGCTTGGCAAGAAAAAGAACAACTGTTCAAAACCAGCGGCATGATAATCAAGACCGCGAACATAACGCAATCGGCAACTGGAGACAAAGGCGGCTTATGGACAACAGTTGTCGCCGCAGCAGTCTTAGTTCCCGGAAGAACACCGTTGAAACGCTGAAAAACACTCTTCCACAC
>DATBWI010000060.1:0-12191 GCA_036514855.1 Bathyarchaeia archaeon
TTTATTGCTTCTAGTAGGCTCATCACATTCCACAGTTTCACGCGCGTGTAAGGCGGCATATTCGGATCCTGCAAAATCTCATCCAACATACTAATCGCATTCGAAGCCCGCACAGCAGGCGTAAACTCACCCGTCTGCAAAGCATCCATCGAATCCTTCGCCGCACGCCTAATATTCCTAGGCGTAGTATTATCCTCAGAAACCAAACCCAAAACCGCCAACGCCTGCTTAATCCGCTCCTCATACTCCTCCATCTTCTTCTTACGCACCACAACAGCCACCACCAAAACCGTGAATAACCCTTGTTATATAAGCCTTCACACCTATTTACTTTCGGGTTATAAAAACATGCCGCAAAACAAAACAGAAGACCAACCCATCAAACGCATGGCAAACTTGCTCCGCCAAGGAGCAACCCTAACAGAACTCGCCTGCCCAGCATGCGCATCCCCACTCTTCAAACTCAAAAACGGAACCCTCTGGTGCGCCAAATGCGAAAAAAAAGTCATAATCCTAAAAGAAGGCGAAGAACCCACAAAAATAACAACCGCAACAGCCCTAGACGCACTGGAAACAACACTACTCAAAAAAGTCCAAGAACTCCAAACCAAAATGCAAAACGAAGAAAACCCAGAAGAACTGCAAAAACTAAACAAAACCCTCGCTGAACTCCTAGAAAACCTTGAAAGAACAAGAAAAATAAAAAGAACCTAGGAAACCCATAATGTTCGGAACTTTCGACAATTTCCCAAAAGACATCCACAAGGAGGTCACGTTCACCTTTTCAGCATCAACCAAGAGACTCCAGCAGAAACTAGTGCAAATACTCCACAAACTCAACACCCAAACCCTAAACCTAGAAGAAATTTCCGACCCATCAGTCCCACACTGCACAGTCATCATCGAGTTCGGAATAGCCGAAACAAACAATTTCAAATATCTAGACGACGAAGAAACAAACAAAACACTAAAAACGATCAGCAAAAGCCCCCTTCAAACCATGGACTTACTCTGCAGCATAAGCTACTACAAAACACAGGGCGAAAAGAAAACCCCACTCAGATTCGACTACTACATGATCCGCCTCAACTTCGAAAACAACCTCACAACAATACAAATCTCCCACAAACGAGGACCAAGACACACATCACCAAACGACATAGCATACTTGATAATCAACAAAATCAACGAAGCATTCGGCAAAAAAACATTAAGAATCCTCCTTGAAAACCCGTCAGCCTGACTTCTTCAAAAACCCCACCACGGTATCGAGAATCTCATCTGCAACTTCCTTTTCAGACCCGTTCCCATCCACCCTCACCAACGGCCCCAACCCAACAAATTTCAGGTAAACCTCCCGCACCTTCCTCTGAAACTCCAAATTCTCCATAACCGACTTTTCAGCCTTCAACCTTCCAATAGCAGTTTCAGGCGCAACATCAATAAAAACCGCCAAATCAGGAAAAACGGCGCCCTTATTCACTTCTTGAATCCAATCCAAATCAAGCCCGCCAGCTCCCTGATAAGCCAAAGAAGAATAAACATACCGATCAGACACCACAACCTTTCCAGCTTTCAAAGCAGGCAAAACCTCCCTTTCAACATGCTCAACACGATCCGCAGCAAACAACAAAGCCTCAACAACAATCGAAGCCCGCTTTTCACAATGCAAATAATGCTCTCTGATAAGCTTTCCAATCTTTCCACGGCTCGGCTCAGCAGTATAAACCGCAACATAACCCATCCTCTTGAGCCTTCGAACCAGAAGCTTAGCCTGCGTCGTTTTACCACAACCATCCAAACCTTCCACACAAACAAAAACGCCTTTCCCGCTCATACCCATCCCACCACCAGCTTCTACCATCAGCAATTATAAGGCAAAGATACATTAATAATCCTTTAACACAAACTCCGGAGAAAACAGCCAATGCCACGCAAATATTGGGGAGAAATAAAAGACCCCGTACACGGATACGTTTACATAACTGAAAACGAAAAACAAATCATCGACTCCTTCCCCGTCCAAAGACTACGCAGACTACGCCAACTAGCAGGCGCAGAATACGTTTACCCCGGAGCAAACCACACCCGATTCGAACATTCCATCGGCGTAATGTACCTAGCCGGCAGAGTCGCCGAAAACCCCAACATCTCACAATACATAAGCAAAGATGACGCTGAAATGATTAGAATCGCAGGTTTGCTGCATGATGTTGGACACGGTCCATTCTCACATGTTTTTGAACATTTACTCGCCAAACTTGACAAAACACATGAGAACATAACACAGTGGATAGTTGAAAACAGCGAACTAAAGGATATACTAAGCCAGATTGGATGCAACCCAAAAGAAATTGGAAAACTAGCCATAGGCACACTTCACAAGCCGAAAAAAGCTTTCCTAGACCAAATAATAAGCAGCGCAGTCGACGTAGACAAACAAGACTTCATCGTACGCGACACACATCACACAGGCGCAGAATATGGGTACATAGACATTTTCCGACTCATCCACGCGCTGGATGTGCTAGATGAAAATTTGGCTGTTGACTTAGGCGCATTGTCAGCTCTGGAATCGTTCATCATAGCCAGAATAGAATCCTTCAAAAGCATATACTTCCACCGAGTTGGACGCGCAGCACAAATAATGCTTGCGATGGCGATGGAAAAGGCAAACGAAGAACTCGGCTTAACACACTTCAAAACTCCAGAAGAGTACTTGGCTATGGATGATTACACTGTTTGGGCTATGCTGAAAAACTGCAAAAAATCCGGCATGATCATTAAGAATTTGGAAAGGCGAAAAATGCTCAAATGCGCTTACGAGAGAACGTTCTATGAAAAGGACACAATGGTTTCAAACATTTTCGGACGCGAAGCCCACAGACAACAATTACAAACAGAAATTGCACGAAGAGCAGGAGTCGAAACAGAAAAAGTAATAATCGATGTGCCTACAGTCCCATCCGTTCCATATCACCATTCAGTTCTTATGGAACCAATGGAAATCCCAGTCTTCTACAAGACACGCGAAGAAAACAAGATTCCACAACGCCTAAGCGAAATTTCAAAAATCTTCGAAGTTCTCAAAGGCTTCATAAACATACTCCGCGTCTACACTGACGAGGAAAACCGTGAAAAAGTCAGCCACGCCGCATCAGCGATTTTGGGCGATATTCCCTCGTCAGCAAAAATATCCTACTAGAGTGCTTAAAGATGCAGCTGATAACGTTGAAGGGACGAAGAATAGTTGAAGGCTACTGCAAAGCCGAGGCGCTAGTGTCCCTGAAGCCCATAAGCTTTTTGGGAGGAGTTGACCCGGCTGACGGAAAAATCATCGAGAAAGGCCACGACCTCTGCGGAGAATGCGTAAAAGGCAAGGTTCTATGTTTTCCACATGGGCACGGCTCAACGGTAGGCAGCTACGTTCTATATTCCTTAGCAAAGAAGAGTTTGGCGCCAAAGGCAATAGTGAACAAAACAGCCGACCCAGTAGTGGTCGTCGGCGCCATAATTGCAGAGATCCCCATGATTGACAAAATAGACATTAAGCAAATCAGAACTGGCGACATGGTAGAAGTCAATGCGGATCAAGGTTTTGTTAAGATTTTGCAGAGAAAGGAGAGTTGAGCCAACATGCATTTGACGAGGGAAGAGGAACGCGTCTATGACGGTGAATGTGGCTGGGCAAGCAAAATATGCATGAAAATCCTCGTCCGCCTAGGCGAACTTTTCGATGCGGAAAAACTCATCCCAATAAGCTCAGCACATGCATCTGGAGTGTCATACAAAACCCTAGGTGACGCTCCCACAGAATTTCTCCAAGCGCTGGCAGATGCTGACGGAAAAGCAAAGGTTGAGGCAACAACAAATCCGCAAAGTTTTGATATGGGATATTTGAGCAAACGGTTTGACAAGGAGGTGCGCGAGAAGCAACTGAAAGTTCTTGACCAATTCGAAAGAATGGGTTTTACGCAGTCTTTGACTTGCACGCCGTATTATTTGAAAACGCCTGAGAAAGGCGCTCATTTGGCTTGGGCGGAATCCTCAGCCGTGGTTTACGCCAATTCTGTTCTTGGTGCATGGACAAACCGTGAAGGTGGACCAAGCGCGTTAGCGTCGGCAATTGTTGGAAAAACACCGGAATACGGCATGCATAAGGCTAAAAACCGAGAACCAAAAGTTTTGGTGAAACTGGAGACTCTACTTGAAAACGAAACAGAATATGGTGCGTTAGGAATTCTTTTGGGCAAAATCTTGGAAGACAAAATTCCAGTCATTCAAGGCTTGGAGAATGCTTCGAAAGATGATTTGAAGCAGTTAGGCGCTGCACTCGCGTCAACTGGAATGACAAACATGTTTTACACAGAAAATGTAGCCGAGAAAACGGGCGAATTTGAGAAGATAAGCATAGAACACAAGGATATTAAAAAGACGATAGAAGACCTATCTACAGCCTCGAACGCAAAAGCAGACCTAGTTTTCATAGGATGCCCACATTGCTCATTGGATGAAATCAAGCATGTTGCTGATCTTATAGGAGATCGGAAAGTCAGAGATGGAACTGAGCTATGGGTTTGCACTTCTCGTTGTGTAAGGGCAAAAGCTGTGGAATCCGTTAAACGAATAGAACATAGCGGTAGCCATGTAATCACCGACACGTGTGCGGTAGTCACATGGACTGATAGGTTGGGGATAAAAACGATAATGACGAACTCCGCAAAAACAGCCCATTATGCGCCTACATTGAACAGGGCAGAAACCATAATCGCACCGATGAAAAATTGCTTGGAACCAGCCCTTAAGGGATAAAGCTTATTCGAACATTAACAGTGGAATTCCTCTTCTGAGCTACGTGGAGATTTCATTCACGCCAATAACATGGCATTAGCGTCGCTTGCCAGAACAGTTCCCATTCAATCGCGCTGTGGCAAACATTAAATAGTGGGGATCTAAACGCAGTTTTCATGGATGTTAGAGATTTAGTTCGTTATAATCATGATGTTCGCAGGCTCTACTTTGAAGCTCTAGCAAAGTTGCCTTGGAATGAAGTGGTTAAACCTAAAGGCGCAAGTTTCGACTCAATGAGAAACGTATTCCTTCACTTGACCATTGTGGAGGATCGATGGATCAACTATATCATTCCAGGCCGCTTCAGTGACTGGATGGATCCGAATTTTGAAGAATACAAGGATTTCGGCGCATTGGAGAGATTTATGCTTCGCGTGAAAAGCAACACAGAGGAATATCTCAAGAAGCTTACGCCTGAGGAGTTGAATAGAAAGGTTATCATTCCTTGGGGTGATACTCCGGATACGAGTATTAGCATCGAGACGGTGCTTGGTCATATGGTGATGGAGGATCTTGTTCACTACGGCGAATTGTCTGCTCTTCTATGGCAGATGGGTGCCGAGGCCCCATACCTCGCCTTTTGGCGTTACAAGTACAACAGTGATGGTCGAGACAGGAAAACTTGACAATGCCTTGTATGCATGCTCCTGAATTGGGGGTGAACTCCTTTCTCATTTTTTGTTGGGTTTTCTTTGGGGTATGGGAAGTCGTAGCAACGCTACTTTCTTTGCAGCATAAAGCCCTTCTCTGAACTCAAATAGGACATAAGACCATAATTTTCAGCCATTTTGATAACTGCCATACGCGCTACTATTCTCATGGCGTTAGATTTAATACCGCCATGCCAGTGGTATTGAGCCAAGTGAGATTATGAGATTTCCAGAGAATTTCTTATGGGGCGTGGCGAATAGTGGATTTCAATTTGAGATGGGCGATCCGACAGGAAAAAACGTTGATCCCAACACAGATTGGTATGCGTGGGTACATGATCCCTCTAACATCGAGAAACACCTAGTCAGCGGCGACATGCCAGAGAAAGGCGTAGACTATTGGAATCTTTACAAACAGGATCACGCTATCGCTAAAAAGCTTGGCTTAAACGCTTTCAGAATAGGGATTGAATGGAGCAGGATCTTTCCTAACAGCACATCTGATGTTGAGGTTGGGGTTGAAAGAGCATCTGATGGATACGTCGCCAATATGGATGTTGACGAGTCTGCCCTTGAAAATCTTGAGAAAATCGCGGAGAAAAACGCTGTAGGCCACTATCGAACTGTGATAGAGGATTTGCGGGCTAATGGCTTTAGCGTGTTTGTGTGTTTGAGCCATTTCACTTTGCCTTTGTGGATTCATGATCCAGTAACCGTTCGAGACACGCGGCTTCGCGCTGGTCCTAAAGGGTGGGTTGACGAGGATACTATAATTGAGTTCACAAAGTACGCGGCATATATTGCTTGGAAGTTAGGTGACGTGGTTGACAAGTGGGCGACTTTTAACGAGCCTATGATGATTCCTGAGATGGGTTACTTGAACCCTGAGTTTGGATTCCCCCCATCGCTAAACAAGTTTAGGGCTTCAAGGAAGGCAACACTGAACATGATTATTGCTCATGCCCGTTCCTACGATGCCATAAAGAAGATTGACACGGTAAAGGCTGATGAGGACAGCCCGAACGCTGCCACTGTTGGGTTGACGCATAACGTGATCCCGGCAAAGCCTTTATCGCCACAGAGCAAGTCCGACGCAAGAGCCACAGAGTTCATGAATTACACGCACAATCACTTTTTTATACAGGCTATCTGCGAAGGTTGGTTAGATGAAAATTTTAATGGAGTAAAGGAAAAGGGAGAACTGAAGAATTATTTGGAGCAACGTCTCGACTGGCTGGGTGTAAACTATTATACAAGATTTGTGGTGAAAGGAAGATTATCTGTCTTAGCAAAAATATTTGCGGGAATCTCTGCGATTCCTGAGGTCGTTAAAAACTATGGTTTTTCTTGCCAACCTAATGCCAAATCAGCCGATGGACTAGAAACTTCGGACTTGGGATGGGAAATGTATCCTGAAGGGCTTCTTGAGTCTTTGAATGATATGAAAGTGTATGGGAAACCGCTCTATGTGACAGAAAACGGCATCGCAGATGAAAAAGACGCTCTTAGAGCCAGTTTCATAACCGAACACCTAAAAGTTCTGGAAAGAGCGGTGAATGAAGAGAAAATTGATGTTCGCGGGTACTTCCATTGGGCTTTGACAGACAATTATGAATGGCAAAGAGGTTTCGGTCCAAAGTTTGGCTTGTGTTCAGTTGATCCGGAGACAAAATCGCGGAAAACTAGGAAGAGCGCAGAAACCTACATGAAAATAATAAGAGAGAAAAATGAGACGTAAACGCGCAGAGACTTGAATCGTTGATCCGGGCATTTTGCTAAAGTTTGATTTGAGAACTCTATGGGGCATATGGCTGATGGCAAGGCTTATTAACGGTTCAACAAGCTAAAACAGCACATTACTTGTAGGAGTAGAAAAGACGGTAGCCCATGTCCGAGGGAAACTAAAGTTTTGCGCGGTGGTTTTCTTATTCTTGTTCATCACGTCAAATCTTTTAGACAATATACAGGTATTTGCGGTTTACAAGTACGGGTATAAGCAAGGAGATACATACAATTTTTATGTGGAAATGTCTTCATCGGCAATTACTGAAGAAGGAAAATCAAGTACGTCCGCGTCCTATAGCATTACTTTTAAGATTAAAGACATTGAGGAGAATAGCAATGGGTACCGTGTTGACATCGAATATCTGGGGGTTACAGCCACATTTTACGGGTTATATGGTAATATGGTTAGTAGCCAGATCATAAACGAAGGCCATATGGAAGGAGACCCGCAGCCTTTTGTGAGCAATAACTATTTAGGACCATTCTCTGGGATTTCACCTGCACAGCTTTTTATTACTACAGATTGGGAAGAACGCGGAGACGAATGGAAGACGTATGTCGATAACAATTATGGGAACAAGCCTGGTCACCAAGTTCAAAGTCGTACTCAATCCAATGGAGTTTTTACATTGGATATCACTTTTGATGTCGAACGTGATGATTCCGATATTGACTGGGATGGTGACGATACTCGAGATGCATACACAGGTAGCATGTCGATGAGGATAGAATATGATGCAAATGGTGTTCTATCATCTTTCGTTACGCGGTCAAAGATTACATTTGATCCAAACAACAAGGCTGAGGCAACGATCAAAGCAGGAAGAGGTTCGGCATCTTCTTTATTGGGTATTCCAATGGACATTTTAACGTACGTTCTTATGGTTGTGATTGGCATCGCGGCTTTAGTCGTAGGCTTTCTTGTAGGGCGGAGAAAAAGGGTTGCAAAGTCAGAATTTATTCCGCCACAGCCTACAGCGACACCGCCGCAACCGTCATAACCATGTCAGAGCGCATTCAAACTGCCATCCCTATTTTAGACTTTAGGCGTTACTGATCTGAAAATCTGCATTATGATAAGCGTCTTTCAAAAGAGGGCTATGTGGTGCCAAGGCTGTGTTTGAGCTTATAAAACAGATGTGTATGTTGACTTGAGCAATCCTCACAATCATCGAATACTGATGTAGTAATAAGAGGGGCAAGATTTATTCGAACGAACAGATATTCTGCATGTGCCACGGCATTGATGAGGCTCCGGTAGTATAGTCCGGTCAAGTATTCCGGCCTTTCGAGTCGGAGACCCGGGTCCGAATCCCGGCCGGAGCACCTCCCACGATTTGCACTCCCTTTTTATGTAAAATTTTGGGATTCAGAGCGTTAAGGGTTGCTTGACCTTCAAGCTTTTTTTGGTTGCGGTATACACTCTTAGGATTGCTGCGACGATTATGCTGCCAGCCATCAGGGATACTCCGAGCCAACCGGATATCGCATCATAATAGTTGCTACCATACAAGAACAGAATGAAGCCAATTGCTAACAAGCAAAGGCACACAGCGTCTTCCAAAGACATGGTCACACCGGCGAACCGAACTTAACCCGTTTAGCATTATTAAAGTATATAGGCTTTACCGCTCAGGGGCACTTGAACGCCTGAAACGGTCGCTCGCATATCCAAGGCAATCTGTCAACGTCGAAAACGTCGTGCCGCAAAAATCAGTTATCGACATTTCCTTCTTTCTATCCAGATTGGTCATAATATTTTGATCTGGAATCCGACAATCTTATATATTAGACCCTACAACTGGATTGCCTAATGGTGAATAGAGTGTCGGGATACAACTTGAAAAAGCCGGAGACAAAAGAAGAGCTTATGAAAATACTGACAGATGCTGCGAAGAAATATGTGGAAAAACGTAAACTTGGGCGAAAATCGACAAAACCTACAATTTCAGGCACGGCGGAAATTCTCAATGTGCATAGAGATACGCTTTACACATGGCTTAAGGAGTTTAATGTCGATTTTGATGAGATTACCGGCGGAATTTCGACAGCTATGCCGAGAGATGCCGTCGATACTGTAGGAAAAAGCATTTATCTGATTGGCGAGGCGCTTATCGGTGACGGAAATGAGGTTGCACATGTCGATCTTTTGATAGGAGACAAGGATGGACCTGTCGGAGAGGCTTTTGCTTCAGGGCTTACTAGCCTTTCTGTTGGGCATACGCCGTTATTAGCGGTTATAAGACCTAATCTTCCTACGAAGCCGCACACGTTGCTTGTGCCGAAGGTTACTGTTAAGAATATGGAGGACACGGGCAAGATTTTTGGGCCAGCACAAGCAGCCGTAGCGAAGGCAGTTGCTGACTCCGTTGAGGATGGAATCATTCCTAAAGACAGAGTGGATGATTGGGTAATAGTTTGCAGTGTTTTTATACACCCGAAAGCGACTGATTACCGAAAAATCTACCAATACAATTACGGAGCAACTAAACTTGCTTTGAAAAGGGCATTGACAAAAGCTCCGACATTGGAGAAAATCTTCTACGACAAGGATAGAGCTAAACACCCAATAATGGGGTTCAAAGTGCCGCGCCTGTGGAGACCGCCTTATTTGCAGATTTCGCTTGACGCACCCGAATTGGAAAGAACAAAGAAGATAATAGCGGAAATTCCGAAAAGCGACAGAATAATCTTGGAAGCTGGAACGCCGCTCATTAAAAGGTATGGAACACAAGTGATAAACGAATTGCGAAGCGTAGCAAAAGACGTGTTCATCATCGCAGACTTGAAGACTTTAGACGTTGGAAAAGTCGAAGTTGACATAGCCTACGACGGGACCGCAGATGCTGTGGTTGCCGCTGGGTTGGCGCCTCCTGAAACACTTGACTCTTTCGTTCATGAGGCAAGGAGACTTGGAATATACGGTGTAGTGGATCTGCTTAATGTAGAGGATCCCATCAACAAACTCAAAATGCTGAAAGAATTTCCAGACGTGATAATCATTCACAGAGGAATAGATCAGGAGACCGGAAGATCAATTGGACTAGACCTGATACAAAAACTGCGAGAGACGTTTAGTGATAAGCGATTCTTAATTGCCGTAGCAGGCGGAATAGTGCCTGAAACAGCGAAAGAAGCATTGATGAAAGGTGCTGACATAATTATTGTCGGAAGGTACGTGACGCAATCAAAGGACATTGAACATGCGGTGAGAGATTTTCTTGAAGTCACGCCTGAAATGAGGGAAGACATAGACCTATTCAGAGTACACGTAGAATAAGCTAAAACCAACCGCAATTTTCCCTTTTTCTAGCAGCTCTTGTCTTTTCTGAAGACTCTGAAGCAGATAAAGGATAAAAAGAAAACCACCCCGCTCATGAAGAACACATAGGTGAATCCAGAAGTCTGCGCAATGAAGGGACCAATAAAGGATCCGCAAGCGCCGCCTATTCCTATCAAAGCATTGAACAAGCCTGCTTTACCCTTGGGCACTATCTCCATGGAGATGGACAGCATGTACACCAGAAAAAGAGCATAGGCGAACCCCAGTGACATAAGAATTGCTGTCACGAAGACAACTTTGTATAATGCCATCTGCGCAATTCCAATCATGAGAAAAGCCAGAAGACTCCGGAACAACACTATTTTGCTCACATTAGCCTTTCCCATCTGGCGTAATCTGGTACCTGCTAGGAAGTAGCCTGCAGTTCCTCCACATGCACTTAGCACATATATTGCGAAGACAAGGCTTGAAGCAGAGCTTGTTGCCACTGGACGTGCTACTTCTTCGGCAATGAAAATCGGTAGTGGCGTAAAAAGTATGCTTGAAGCTAGTGAAAACAGAATCAGACCAATTCCAAAAGCTTTGGGATTCTCTTTTCTCAAACCTTCTTTCGGTGTGATTCCATCCATCATTTTTGAAGCTATGACTATGCCACTGTACGCAAAATCTATGGTCTTTTCTATGCTTACCAAACCCCTTTCAAATATCATAACCGGATCTGTTACTAACACTATGGAGCACACTAGAGCAACCAGATTCAAGATGCTACATAATAATAAGGTTGACGTGGCGTTAAGCGCATACACCGACATGAAAAATCCGAGAAGCAGACCGATGAGCAAGCCGATTTCTGTAAAGCCTTCGTAGAAGGCGAAAGCTTTTTCCCATTCCTCACGCGAGTAAAGCTCAGCTATTAAGACATTTTTCGGCGGTTCATGGGCAACATGAAGTACCGAAAGCAATGCGTAAAGGACTATCAACAAGGGCACATCGTTCACTAGAGCGAAGAAGTAGATGATGATGGTTGACGACAGAAACGACAATAGAATGTAACGTTTGTAGCGCCTTGTTTTGTCGCACAGGTAGCCCCACAAGAACGAGGCAGGGATAGCTACAAACAGGGCTGTGGCAGCCATCACTCCAAAGTAGAACAGTCCGTTGGCGGGGTCAATTGTAACTACGTACAGCGGCAGGAAAATGGACAGCAGTCCGAAGCCCATCTCGTGGAAGAAGAAACCCAAACGCCACATAGCCGAAAAGCAATTCAGGTCGAATTAAAACCTTTACCTGTCGAACCTTAATTTCGGTATGGAAAGCCTGCTGGACTCTCGTAAATCCTTAATAGAGAGAGGCATAATTTTCATAGCACTGTTGGAGCAATCGTGATGGCTAAGTTCAAAGTGATAATATCTGAACCGGAGACAGGAACTTCAAAAGCTATCGAACTGGAAGAGTCACGAGCGACTCCATTAATCGGGAGGAAGGTCGGCGAAACTATGGACGGTTCGATAGTGGATTTATCAGGACGTACAGTGCAGATTACTGGCGGCTCAGATAAAGACGGTTTTCCAATGAGACCGAGTGTACATGGTGGTGTTCGCCGAAGAGTGGTGCTAAGCGGA
>DATBWI010000061.1:0-2600 GCA_036514855.1 Bathyarchaeia archaeon
AAATCCTTCTCCATACATGTACTTCCTGAAGATGGGTGACCGAAAAATCATCGGCTCAAGCCCAGAAATGCTTGCAAGAGTTGACAACAGAATTGTTGAAACATTCCCGATAGCGGGCACAAGACCCTGCACCAAAAACCCTAGTAAAAACAGGTCGTTGGCAAAAGAGTTGCTTGCAGACTCAAAGGAATGCGCAGAACACGTGATGCTTGTGGATTTGGCTCGAAATGATGTTGGTAGAGTTTCTGAATTTGGAAGCGTTCACGTGCCAGAATTCATGGTTGTCCACCGTTACAGCCACGTGCAACACATTGTCTCAAGAGTCGTTGGCAAACTCAGAGATGCATGCAACTGTTACGATGCGTTAAGTGCTGTTTTTCCAGCGGGCACGGTTTCAGGAGCCCCAAAAGTGAGAGCAATGGAAATCATTGAAGAACTCGAGCCGACTCAGCGTGGACCTTACGCAGGAGCAGTGGGCTACTTTTCATATAATGGCAACGCAGATTTCGCCATCACCATCAGGACCATGGCGGTCAACAAAAACAGAGCCTGCATTCAAGCTGGCGCAGGCATCGTAGCAGATTCGGTTCCAGAAAAGGAATGGTTTGAAAGTGAATACAAGTCGGAAGCCTTAATGAAAGCGCTTCAAACTTCGAGAGGTGAACAATAGTGAAAGTTTTGGTTATTGACAATTACGATTCCTTCGTCTACAACCTAGTCCAATATATCGAAGAACTTGGAGGAAAAACATTCGTTTATCGAAACGACCAAATAACCTTGAAAAAGGCAATGATGCTTGACCCTGACAGGATTGTGATTTCTCCTGGTCCAGGTACGCCTGAACAACCGCAATATTTCGGAGTCTGCACATCAATCCTGCAAAATATGAGCTGCAAAATACCCACGTTAGGAGTTTGCCTCGGACATCAGGGCATAATCTACACGTTCGGCGGAAAAATAATACGAGCCAAGAGGCTGATGCATGGAAAAACCAGCATGATAAAACATGACAACAAGGGCGTCCTCAAAGGTTTGAAGAATCCTTTTCAGGGTACCCGTTATCATTCTCTTGTTGGAGACAGAACTTGCCTTCCCCCGTGCCTTATTGTAACGTCTGAGTCGCTTGATGACGGAGAAATTATGGGCGTTCGCCACCTAGCCTATCCTATTGAAGGTGTTCAATTTCACCCTGAATCCATATTGACTGATGATGGAAAAATACTCATAAAGAACTTCCTCGACGGCAGGTGAAAACATGATACAAGAAGTAATGCAGAAACTAATTGACCGGACAGACTTGACGCAGCAGGAATCAGAAGAGATAATGAAAGAAATAATGTCTGGAAAGATTGCCAGTGCCCAGATTGCCGCGTTTTTGGTCGCGTTGAGAATGAAGGGAGAAACAATAACCGAAATCACAGCCTTCGCTAAAGTCATGCAAGAGTTTTGTCACCAAATCCATCCCAAAGTTGCTGGAAGACTCGTCGACACCTGTGGCACAGGCGGAGACAAAATAAAAACGTTCAACGTTAGCACTACTGCTGCGTTTGTTGTTAGCGGAGCCGGAATAGCCGTAGCTAAACACGGAAACAGGTCAGTTTCAAGCAAAAGCGGTAGCGCCGACGTCCTAGAAAAGCTTGGTGTTAACCTCAATTTAGAACCCCAAAGCGTCGAAGACGCCATTGAGAAAGTCGGTATAGGGTTTATGTTTGCTCCTGCTTTCCATCCAGCCATGAAATATGCCATAGAAGCAAGGAAGGCGATAGGACTTAGAACAGTTTTTAATGTTCTCGGACCTTTAACAAATCCAGCAAGCGCTAACGCCCAGTTGCTAGGCGTTTACGATCGCGCATTGGTAGAACCATTGGGGTATGTTTTGAAAAATCTTGGTCGCGAAGAAGCCATGGTAGTCCACGGTTTGGATGGACTTGACGAAGTTTCCACTATCGGCAAAACATCTGTTGCATGGCTGAAGGGAGGCAAAGTTACAACGTTTGAAGTAGCTCCAAAGGATTTCGGCATTAAACCAGCCACGCTGGAAAGCATAAGAGGAACTACGCCAGAGGAAAGCGCTGAAATCACCTTCAAAATCCTCTATAGACATGGTGACAGCGATGATTCTAAAAAAGACATGGTGCTAGCCAACAGTGCCGCGGGAATTATTGTAGGAGGAAAAGCTGAAGGTTTCAGTCAGGGAATGGAACTGGCTCGCAAATCAATTGACAGCGGCGCAGCATATCAGAAACTGAAGATGCTTGTTAAAGCTTCTAAGGGAAACATGTCAAAGCTTGAGGAGTTGGAGCAGAAATATGGCTGATTTTCTCGACACGCTGGCGCAGAGTGCAATGGAGCGAGTTAAAGCAGGCTATTACGATGTTGAAAAGCAAGTTCCAACTGTACCGGTAAGTTTGAAACGGGAAATCCTAGATAGCGAATGTGTCCCGATTATTGCGGAGATTAAAGCTGCGTCTCCGTCAGCGGGAATTATTAGAAAAAATGTCAATGCAGAGAGCATTGCAGTTGCAATGGAGAAGGGCGGAGCCACAGGAATCTCAGTGTTAACCGAACCCAAACACTTCGAAGGCTCATTGGCTGCTCTT
>DATBWI010000062.1:0-2573 GCA_036514855.1 Bathyarchaeia archaeon
CTATTACTGCGAATATTCCAACGAACGCAAAGTCCACTGCAAGCTGCGCGTAGTTCATGTCGAATATCAAGAGCTGCCTTACGGCGTCATTAGTGTAAGTTAACGGGTTAAACCGTGCTATTGTCTGAAGCCAATCAGGCATGTACGCAGTAGGGAAAAAGGCGTTGCTGGCAAACATTAGCGGGAGGTTTATCAGGTTAACAACAGCCATTGGAGTCTCTATTCGTGTTGACCTTATGGTTATTGCGATGAATAGTGAAGACAAACCCATGCATATTAGGAACAAAATTGCAAAGATACCCAATATGTTTAGCGGAGTAAATGTTACTCCAAACTGGAGACCGAACGCCACAGCAATGACAATTATGATGCTTGCTTGGAAGATTGACCGCAACGTTGCGGAAAGAACTTTAGAGAATATTATAACTGCCCTAGATACGGGTGTGCTGAGAACCTTATTCAGGAAGCCTAACCGCCTGTCCCAAACTACTGACATGCCACTGAACATCGTTGTAAAAAGAGCGGTGAAAGCAATCATACCCACAGCCATGAAGGAGAAGTAGTCACTTGTTCCAAGAGTATCCTGCAGTATGGTTTTCGGATCGACACCGGGAATACTTGTGGGTATGAGGGCGCCCATGTTTATTGATTTTCCTAGCAACCCCATCCAAATAATCGGCTGAATTATAGAAAGCACGAATAGCATGGGAGCTTTGTACCATTTCTTAAGCTCTCGATTCGTTAATGCCCAGAGACCATGCAATTTACTTTTGGAAATGCCATCTATTTCACTCAATGTCGAGCCCTCCACGTAGCGATCCTTTGCGACATAACATTATCCCTTGATTCTTCAGCATCGCGCAGAGACCTGCCAGTATATTCAAGATAAACCTCGTTCAATGTAGGCTCTGTCAACGAAAGCTTTGTCACGTTATAGCCTTTTTTCCGCAAAACTTCAATTATGAGAGGCGTGGTTATTTCACCAAATTCGGCTTTGATGCGGTAATCCCCATTTTCTTTGCGGACTTCCTTAACATGTTCAACCTTCTGGATTAATCCGCTTACATCCTCATTTTCTTTAATAGACAACGTTATCAAATCACCACCTAAGCCATGCTTTAGTTCCGCTGGAGGGCCTATAACGACTATTTTTCCATGGTCAATTATTGCAATACGATCGCAAAGCGCATCAGCCTCTTCAAGATAATGAGTTGTCATGAAAAGCGTCATGCCAAATTCGTTCTTCAACTTTCTAATATATTCCCACGTGGCTGTTCTAGTCTGAACGTCCAAACCCAATGTAGGCTCGTCCAAGAACAGCACTTTTGGCCTGTTGATGAGTCCACATGCAAGCTCAAGTCTGCGACGCATTCCACCGGAATAGGTTTGAACTTTCTTGTCCTTGAAATCTGTTAGCTCAACAAGCTTCAGCAAATCCATAGCACGTTCTTTGGCAACTTTGCGCGGAATCCCGTACAAATCAGCACATAAGAGGACATTTTCCATGCCACTGAGGTCTTCATCAGCAGTGTATTCTTGGGGCACTACGCCTATCACGCTTCTAACGTCATTGTCCTGCTTTGCAATATCGAAGCCTAAGACAGAAGCTTTCCCCGCAGTAGGCTTTAGTATCGTTATTAACATGTTAATTGTGGTTGTTTTTCCAGCTCCGTTAGGTCCGAGGAAGCCGAAAATTTCACCGTGTTTGACGCTGAAGTTAACGTGATCAACAGCCGTTAAATGCTTGTTAAAGACTTTCGTCAATCCTTCAGCTATGATTATGTCGTCACTCATCTTTCGATTCCCCCAATTTGCGGTTTACGTCTTCCAGTTTCTCCGCAGCCTCATCTAAAACTTTCGCAATTTCTTCAATTGCACTTTCTGAAAAATGTTTTTCCAGGTTGCCTCCAACTTCGAAGAATGCGGACACGACTCTGTGCATGGATTTTCGCAGTCCGGCGGTTTTTTCTGACGGTATTCTAAACCATAAGCCTCCAAGGAATGGGGGCGGCATGAACCTTGCCTCTTTCCTGAATTCCGTCCCTATTTTTCTCTGTTCTTCAAATAGAGTGTTACCCTTATCAGTAAGCATGTAACGTTTCATTCCGCCATCTTCAGTTGGCATTTCTTTGATGTAGCTGTTGTCTTGCATCCATGATAAGAGCGGATAGACTGAACCTGGGCTTGGTTTCCAATGTCCGTCTGTTTTCTTTTCAATTTCGGTTATTATTTCTGACCCTGACATGGGTTTTTCGCTCAACAGTTCGAGGACTTGATAGCGTATGAATCCTTTTGGAACAATTGCTGTATGTTTCATCCAATGTTTTACAAACGGATGCGTTTCTTATCACCATCGATATCGTCATTGATATCAACTATGATATTTAAGCTTACCGGAAACCCCCAGAACGTACACAACTCTCACCTAGTAATCGATCTCAACCAATGAGAAAAGTAAGTCAAGTGTTATAAGCAATTTCACCCAATATATACTATTGTCAGAAGTGTCGTGAAATAATTTTCTAAGGGTGAATATGAGAGGTCGACACAAAATGAGCAAAGCTAAACTATCC
>DATBWI010000063.1:0-3427 GCA_036514855.1 Bathyarchaeia archaeon
TCCTTCAATGACTATGTGAAGACGATTGACGAATGGGTTAAACCCGTTAAGAAAATAACGCCCGCTGGAGAGAGACATGAAAAATATAGGAATTATGCAGAGTTCTATGAGCAACTGCTTAACGAGCTAGACAAAATATTCAAACTACATGAACGCTCGATTAGTTGAGTAGCAGCGCGCATGGCTGTTCCTAAATTCATCTGCAAGTGTAAATGAAGGTTCTTGCTTCGTTGCGTTTATAGTTATTTCAACTATCTTATTAAGGAGGAAAAATGATCTAAACTGTTGAGAGGTATGGTTGAATGAAAGTTTTGGTTGTGTATGACACGGTTTCGCCTCGAAAGTTGACTATGAAGGTCGCTGAAACCATTGGTGACGTCTTGAAGGATAGGGGAATAGAGGTTGACTCTTTCTTCGTTAAGAATGTTGACCTAGCAACTGTCAAGAGTTATGATTGTCTGGTTGCTGGTTCACCCACGATGTATTTTAGAGCGACAAGCGGAATAAAGCGGTTCCTCAACAGTTTCCAAGGCAAAGAGTTTTCTGGCAAGTTGGCAGCCGCTTTTGATACGCAATGGCAAGGGAGGTTCTATGGAAATGCGGCTAAGGGCATAGAAAAGAAGCTTAAGAAACTGGGTTTCGAGATTGTCTCGCCTCCGCTTATTGCCTACGTAGAGGGCAAGATAAATCAAATACAGCTGAAAGAGGGAGAACTAGAGAAAGCGAAGAAATACGCGGAAGACTTAGCAAACAAACTCCACCCATAAGGGTTGCTGCATCCGCCGTGTTCCACCCTCCGCTTTGCTGAAAAATCCGGAAGGTTTTCGCCATTCCCTGAGTTCTGAGGGCTTGGCACAGTATAGACCCGAAGCCGTTTGGGTATGGGAACGATAAAAGCCTAAACTCATAGCGCCGCCCAACTCTCCCTTCTAGCCATGCTACTCACAGCCCAAGCAGCAGTCAACGCACACAAAACAAGCAAATCAAGAAGCATAAGATACTTCGCAAACTAATTTAGGAACATGCATGCGCGCCGCACATAGGTTTTATCTTATGATAAATTTGCAGCGTTCATCTCCCTTGCTGTGCATTCAACCTCTCTCGCTGACACCTCTCTGTTGTAGAGTTGGTTGACGGCTCCAGCTAGATAGCCTCGGAAGAATCGGCTCTTAGCCTCCTTATTTTCCACTTTGAGGGCCAGGCACTCGAAAAGTCTTGAACAATAATGGTGTCTTCGAGTTTTTTCTCATCAAACTCCGCATTGCTGGGGGCGCCCCATCCCTTGACGACACACTCCGCCAGGATGAGTTGCAGGGCTTCAACCCCTTTAACGCCATACTTTTCAACCATGCTTTGAGCCTTTTTTCAGCCCCTCTAAGCCATATTGGCGGTGACGGCTCGGCCAGTTGCAGAAGGTTCGCCGGGGTGTTTGGACTGCGGTGCGGATCTCTTTTACAGGCATCCCATCTTCTCTCTTTTGTATGCATCACCGCATCAACTTTACTATGTCTCTCTGCTTCTTCACACATGCACACTCGTACTTTCTCAACTTAAGAGTGCGCCATATACCATGGGATAATAGACTTATATTGCTACTATGTAAAAGCTTAAATATTTAATTAATACACAGAGATGTTTTTTAGAAATAAAGAGGAAAGAGAAAGAACTGGGAGAAGTGAAAAATTTTGTCTAAAGAACAAATAAGCAGACGTAAATACCTGAAATATGCGGCGGCTGGCGCGGTGGCCGCAGGAGCAGTAGCAGTAGGCGGAGCGTACTATTTAACAAGACCAGCACCTACAGCAGCTGGAGAATTTAAGCATGGAGGGAGCGTCATGTACTTGACTCCAATGGTCGGTGACTTTTTCTTTGTGGCTTGCAAGGAGTATCTGAAAAGGGCGGTAGAGGCAGATGGATGGAAGTTTGCATTTGATTCCTCTGATTGGTCAGATGCGACACAAACTGACCAATTAGTAACCTATGCGGACCAGTATGACATTATATTTGTCTTCCCCACTAGCTTGGAGGGCATCAATGAAGGCATAAGGATAGCTGAAGTAGAGAAGCATACCCCTGTAGTTGTACAAAAGAATTTCGTAATAGGGGAGTACGGTCGCTTCGTTATATCCTTTGATGACTTTGGTGTAGGAAAGCGGCAGGCGGAAATGGCAGTTGATTTTATAAAACAGAAATATGGTACAGCGGAAGGTAAAAAAGTAGTTGCTTTCTCCGGATCTTACGCAGCAAGTGGCTGGCGAAACAGAGCTCTCGGGTTCAAAGCTGGAATTGCCCAGTTTCCCGAAGTGGACTGGGAGGAGTGGGAGTGTGGAGGCGATCCTGCGGGATGGGGAAACCAAGCTGACCTCTATTTCAGTACTGACACGGCAGATGCCATAGTTGCAGCAAGCGCCGGTTCTTATTTCCGGGGAATTATGGACGCCTTAGACAGATACGGCAAACTATATTATGTGGGTGATCCAAAACACATATATACAACCACCATTGACGGAAAGCCATCAGAGTTGCAATGGATAAGAAGAGGCTATATGGACGATAGTTTTTCGCAGTCGCCGGATGCCTTAATGCCAATAGGTTGGAACCTAGCAAGAGATTACCTTTTGAAGAATGCAGACTATCAGAAATCTCCGTACACAATGCCCTCAATTCCAACACCACTAGAGGTCGGAGCACCGCCGGGTGCTTATTGGGGCGAAGGCGACCCGAAAATGACGATTGACAAGGGACTAATCTATCCTGAAGTTTCCATGCCTCAGGGCGTATCACCCGTCTACAGTGTCAACAAGGACAATGTCAATAACCCAGACATTTGGGGAAACACGTACACCTTCTGGAAAGGCAAAGAAGACATCCAAATGCTAACATGGCCCGCCAAAGGTACTCCACCCGCCTGGAGTCAGCAACTTCTCGATGACTATGAAACGATGTTCAACAAATACTTCTAGTTGCTTCACCAAATCTATATATTCCCCCCTTTTTTCAACTATTTTATGCGAATTGAATGTTATGACATATACTTGCATTCTTCTCCTAATCTTCTCTCCTTGGTCTCCCGGAACTTGCACTGACCTCAGCCAGATGCTTTCCAGATGGGAGGAGACTACCTCAAGATAGGAGAGTCGACAAGTGAAGAGCTACGACGTGATACTTCTTCATCCTCCAGTAACACTGAAGCAAGAAGAGAGCACAGTGCAATACCCCATCATGCCAATGGGTGAGTTCGCTCTAGCGTCAGAGTTACACAGAAACAACTTCAGCGTAAAATTCGCTAATCTCGGTCTTGAACAAATGCTGTCCCCGTCTTATGATGCAGAGAAATACATCCGTTCAATTCAATCGAAAGTCTTTGCAATTGACCTCCATTGGGCTGTTCACTCAGACGGAGCAATAAACGTTGCGAATCTCTGCA
>DATBWI010000064.1:0-12842 GCA_036514855.1 Bathyarchaeia archaeon
AGGAGAAAAGTTATAAAGATAATTGAGGACAAGCCTCATAAATGAAAATTTCAATCGTTCTCGGGACCCGCCCTGAAATCATCAAGATGTCGCCAGTTATTCGAGAATGCGAACGTTCAGGTTTGGACTACTTTATTCTCCATACGGGACAGCACTACTCATACAACATGGATAAAGTTTTCTTTGAACAGCTCGAGTTGCCCAAGGCAAAGCATAATCTCGACGTAGGTTCTGGAACGCATGGAGAGCAAACTGGAAAAATACTGATTGGAGTGGAGAAAATCCTCAGCAAAGAAAAGCCTGACATTGCCCTAGTTGAAGGAGACACCAACACTGTCCTCGCTGGAGCTTTAGCCGCTGCAAAACTCGGCATCAAAGTTGGTCACGTGGAGGCGGGCTTAAGAAGTTACGACAGGCAAATGCCTGAAGAAATAAACAGAGTCTTGGCAGATCATTGTTCAAATCTTCTGTTTGCGCCGACTGAAAAGGCTAAAAACACATTGATAAAAGAGGGAATTCCCCCAGACAATATTTCTGTGACGGGCAACACGGTTGTGGATGCTGTCCATCAGAACTTACAGATATCCAAAAGAAAAGTCCACAAAAAGTTAGGGATTAACCGCTACGGCTATTTTTTGGCAACTGTTCACCGGCAAGAAAATGTTGACAATGAGAAAAGATTCCGTGAAATTATGAAAGGCTTGGCAATGATACAAGAAAAATTCGGTTTCCCCGTCATATACCCAATCCATCCAAGGGCTAAAAAACAACTAAACACATTCAACATCGCCCTAAACGGAGTCAAAATCATTGAACCTCTAGATTATTTGAGCTTCCTAGAACTTGAAAACAATGCTAAACTCATCTTGACAGATTCCGGCGGTGTACAGGAAGAGGCATGTATTCTAAGCGTTCCATGCGTAACTCTTCGATACAACACAGAGAGACCCGAAACTTTGGATGTTGGATCTAATGTTTTGGCAGGTACGAAACCTCAAGAAATTGTAAAAAAGACAAAGTACATGCTAAGCAAGGATAAACGTTGGGAAAACCCATTCGGAGACGGAAAAGCAGGCGAACGAATAGTAAAGATATTGAAGGAAACAATCGATTAAGCCATGTATAAAGGCTAGTTGTGCAATTCATCAAGCTAGTCTATGTTTGTGTTCGTGTCGATTTTTATGCTACCTTCATCAAAAACCAAGAAGTTTGCCACGTTTGCCTTGTCTATCCCACGCGAACTAAAAGAGTTTCCCACAGACACTAGATTCGTGACCGGAGCCACCATATTGTAACCGTTATATTGTGGATCGTTTGTGAATAATGCGCTGATCAGGGTTATTGTTTCGGCGCAGGGATTCAAGGCGCTATAAATGTTTGGGCTTCTGTTTGTCTGGAATTTGCCGCCTATTATCGTAAGCTTCCATATCATGTGGTTTTTTATGAGTATGTTTGGAACATCTCCATCTGGACCGTTCTCGATCCAGCAGCTTGTTAATTCCAAGATTGGCAAAAGCGCCTCATTTCCTGTTCCGCCTTCAACTATTATGTGTGCTTCAAAATCAGTGCTCCACATGTTTTTGCTCGCCAAGAGACAGTTCGCAAGTTTCAACTGCGCAATATTCTTCGCAAAAATATCTGCTTTTCTATGAAAGCTTATCAGACAGTGGATGAGGTTTATTTGCCCTCCAGTCACGTAACCATCAGAAAACTCGCCTATCTTGACCCCATACTCCGTAATAGTGTCAGGCGTATCGTTCACTTTTCTTCCATCTATCCAACAGTTGAATATCAAACTGTCTTCACAACCAGTCAAATCCACGTTTGCAAGCGTTGCCCCCCAGATTTTACAGTTCCGAATCTGGTGCATTGGCACTCGGCTGGGAGTGCACATGGCGTTTATGCACTTTTGAGCTAAGCCGTTACCGTTTATGAACAACCCGTCAAAATGCGCGTACCGGATATTGGAAATGTCAAATATCTCGGACATTGGCTCAGTGGCAACTATTTCAGCCCCATCGCCTATCAAATAAAAGTCTTCTTTTGGCGGTTTTATGGGCTGTGTGATGTTGAATCTTTGCGTTTTCAAGTATATGCATGAGAATCCAGCGTCAAAAGCCTCTTGGATGTTATCGTAGTTTTCTCCGCTTCCAACAACGACTTCTGCAGTCAGAGAGCTATCTACGGAGAATTCGCCATACTGCTCAAGCCCATTTTGCATCCAACCATCGAAATCCTCTACGTCAGCCGTTGCAATAGTTGATGTTGCAACGCTTGCAGTATTGTTTGGCATGGTTTGAAAATGACTAGAAATCAGCAAGACCGCAACTAAGGAAAATGCCAAGAGCAATACACAATTACGAATTGTCCAGCGGACTTGATTCGCCAAGGAGCCTTTCTCCGAAAAAAATATGGTTCCGCAGGTTATTTCAACGATATTTCTAGCAGTGATATATGGTCGAAGAACAAACCAGCACACGAAAATTTTAATCCTTCTTCACTCCATTCTCATTCTGGTGAATCAAATGTCGGTTACCCTACGTGACGCTCAACATCTCTGCTGGAAAAACTTTAGAAAAATCAATGACAAACTTGAACAGAAGACAGGTAAAGGGCGCACCCCTTTTGTAATGGTCACAGACTTGTTGGAAGAAGCTGGTGAAGTGGCGGCTGCAATTAAGGGATTGGAAGGGTATAAGCCGCCTGAAAAACCGAAGACAAAGGAGATGCTAGCCACTGAACTCTCTGACATGCTTTACATAATCTTCGTTTTGGCAGAACATTATGGCATACAGTTGGAAGAGACGTTTCTTCAAACAGTGAATGATTACCTCTTAAGATTCGTAGAATAGCGTCAAAGCATCTCTCGGCTCTACAAATGGCTCCATGAATACCAAAGAAAGAGGATGTTAGCTATGTCTTCTTGTACACCGTGTCTTTTTCTCTCACACGCTGAGCAACCTTCAAGCCTATGCTTTGTCCCGCTTTTGCCGTTTGAACGTTTTCGTGTTCAATCTGCATAGAGTCGACTACTTGCTCAAAGTCTGTAGTAGGCCCTTTGAAAACTATGGTGTTGCCAATAGACAGCGCTGCTTTCAACTCGATAACTGCCACGCTGATTTTCGGGAAGAAATGCGTAACTTGCCCAATTTCAACGACGTTCTCCTCACCCAAACATCTCATCTCCTAAGCATAATAATAGCGCATGCACATAAATAATTTATTCACACTCAACTCGAAATTTCGAGTGCCCTGGGTGAACGAACATCGTTGTGGCGGTGTATTAGTTCAAACATCAGGATTGCTTTTTTGCAATCGAGGAGACGAGTAGAAGCAGTAGGATATGTGTCGGATATAGGGACTGGAACAGAATATACTCCCATCTGGGAGCCATAATCCAGTCGTAAATATGGAACTGGAGGCGGTCAATCACCCTTCATAGTTTCTTTCATGCTTTTTATACGGTTATATGTTGCCTCATAAAGACTTCTAAGTAGCTTTCTCTGCGTATCGTCACCAAATCCAAGAATTTCCAAGAATGCCAAATCAATCTTCATTCTTGGTTCAAATTCAGTTTTGAGCTGCTCAATGAGGGATGGGAATTCTGTGTCACTGATCTCTTTGAAAAGGTTCAGAAGCTTTCCTCGAACTGCGTTGGCAATTTTCGTGGGATCAATGCAGTTCATTTCAAAGACGTAGTGTTCGTCAATTCTGCCCCAACTGCCTCTCGTTTGAGTACGCTTGGATAGAATCTCTGCAAGGAACAATGTGCTGTTGAACCACAAAACAAGTATTTTTGCATCTTCGGTTGACAAGTTTCTGATGCCCCAGCTGTCTGCAGAGAGGAATCGAGGTTCTTCCGAAAACAAGCTCAGTAAATGAGTCCCCGACGCGGAAAGGTCAATTTTTCTTGTGAAAGCGAAGATGCTGGTTCCATGATTTACTTTCTTTTCCCAGTCGTGTTTTATTCTTTTTCCAAACTCCATAGCCATTTTGGCAGAGTATATTTTGAGGAGAACGTTCCGCAAATCGTCGAAGTATTTACATACAACATATTCGTTGTCATCTGAAATGTCAATACGATTTATCTCAGAAAGCCTTCGAAGTTGTCGGCAAACTGCTCTTTTAGGAAAGGAGAATATTTCATTTGTAAATCTATTGCGTGCCCTTATGATCTTCTCGCTTTCATCCAGATATACAAGAATATCCGTATTCTTTTTCATCCTGCTTTTCGACGCTGATATTGAGAGCGCTGAAAAGCCATAATATTTCCCACCTTTGATTCTCAATTCATAAGCGAAAAGGTCAAACCCTCCTGATTTCGCCACTTCCTGGAAGGGTCTTACTAGATCACTTTGTGAGTAAGTTTCGTGGAGAAGAGAAAGCGCTTCAGAGAACTTGGTGTCAAATGTGAGTGTCAGTTGAGTCAAACCTGCTTTCTCGTCTATCAGGTCTGTTTGTTTGAACCGTCTTGTGATAGCTAGTTTGGTTTCTTTCAGCTTATCCGATTTTCTGCTTCCTTCTATTTGCTCTTGTATCAGAGCGACATCCTTCTCTGACCATTCTGTAGGCGGAGTTTTGACTGCGGCAATAACAAACTCGCCAGCATCATCGGGCTTTCTTTTTGTCGCCACAAAAAGAACTTCTGAGAAATTAGTGTTGTCTGAGAAGGCTGACCGCCCCATTCCATAGACTATGCAGTTTATCGTATAGTTTTGGACAAGGAACTCGTTCAGTTTTCGAAAAGCTTTTCCGACAAAAGTGCTGAATGGCAAGACACAGGCAATCCTTCCTTCTTTCTTGAGGAACCTGTCTGCCAATAGCAAGAAATAAGCTTGAAAACTCAATTTTCCAGTCAAGCATTTAGCATATGAGGATGGGGAGGAGAATCGTCTTCTTAGTTCTTTCTTATAATCTGAAGGCAAGTTGTCGCTGCTTGTGAAAGGCGGATTCATTATGATAACATCTACTTTTTCAAGTGTTATGGGTTTGGCTTCCTTTTCTTTTATTGTTATTGCGCCAGCATTAGTCTTAGCATTGGGTAACTCAGGAACCTCAGCAAGATAGTCTGTAATGCGTCGTGCCTTGAAAGCCTCTTTCAAAACTTCACGTGCAGGACGTATCTCGTCATTGGGTCTGCGTTTTGTGGAATCATCAATGGCGATTCGAATATTGTCTGTGTTATGGGGCAAGCCCAATAGAGCCAGATTAACGGCAGCGAGATGAGCAGAAAAAGGCATCAAGTCAATTCCAGTTAGCTCGTTTTCAACATATCGTCGGTGAATGTTGGTGGTCAATTGACTTTTGCTCAATTCCAATTTCCTTTTGTAAGCTGACACGAGTAATGTGCCGCTACCACAAGCGGGGTCCATGACTCTATCATTTGCTGAATAGATAGACAACCTAGCTAGCAAGTCCCCAGCCGCATTATTCGTGAAGTATGCCGCAACAACCTTGCGAATTTCCAATGGAATAACATTATGAAAAACTTTCCCAATTATGTCATGGTCAATCCTTTCGGGAAACAAAGTGCGAATAGCAAGAATGACTTTCTTGCAAGCATCTCCCGCTTCTTTCCCATGAATTTTTGATGCGATGTCAAAATTGAAGATCGGTCGATAGTCTATTCTTAGTACCTGATCAAAATACTTTGGCTTAAGAACGTCAGGTCTAGTGAAATCCTCTTTTGAGATTGGTGGAAAATCAGCTTCTCTGCTCAATATCTCATAAAAGAGAATTTGATTTACAAAAAGGTATGCTGCTGCCGACTTTAAGTCTTCTTCTTGGTTCTTCTTAATTTCTTCATATCCAAGGACATTTTCAAAGAAATATTTTCCTCCAAAGAGATTCTCAAAGTCTTTGGGCGGGGCTTTTGTAAAAGCAGAAGACAACCCAACTACTCCACTCCTCAACACTCGAATAGCAGAAGTGATAATTGATTCTTTCCCGATTTGAGCTGTTTCCCAGTCATTTCTGGCAATGGCAGATATTTTATCTGCAACCTCTTCAAGACTGGAGAAAACCCACGATAGCGTCGTATGTTTCTTGGTTGCAAGAACTCGCAGATGAAACTCATTTTCCTTTCCTGTTGGATACGTAAGTGAAAACGCCTCAGCAACGGTGAACACTTCTCCGATACTCTGAAGATATTCAAAAGCGCTTGCAACAGCGTCAGCTTCCTTTTTTGATCCAATCTTTGCACTGACAAAACAGAGTCCATCTTTGCTCTGAAAAGGAACATCAGGTTTTCTAATGCCTCTCAGCGTCGGAAGAATAAGTTCAAAATCTGCACTTGGAAAGCCACGTGATTTCAGAGCATTTGAAAGGCGTGAATTCCATGTGTTCTCGCTTAAATGCCAAGCTACCGAGTTCATTGGTTATCTGATTGGATATATCGGATGAAGAGGCTTATCTTATTTTCCAATAACGTACGATGACTTGGATTAATAGTCTATTCAATTATCTTGCCTTCCAGATGAGTTGAAAAAGCCTCAACAATTTTGACGCTAAGGGTTTTGCCATGCAGATTGTCAACGCTTTTTATGGCTATGGGTTTGTAGGCGAAATTGCGTCCAATAAAAGAATTCGGAACTTTGCCAACTTCATCAACCAAAACATCACCCATCCAACCGACCCAGCGCTGATTCCTATCAAAAGAGATTTTCTTAACGAGCCCAGCAGCTAAGCCGCTTCTACGTTTTATTTCTGGAAAAGGCACGAAATCCTTCTGCATCTCAGCCGCCGCTGTTTTCGGTCTTGCAAAAAACTTGGAGACGTTCACTATGTCAGGCTTGACTTCTTCGATTAGCTGCAGAGTCTTTTGGAAGGCTTCGTCGCTTTCACCTGGGAAACCGCAGATAACATCTGTGGCTAAAGTCATGTCTGGAAAGCTCGCTTTGAAGGTGTTTACTATTTCTTTGAAATCGTCTATGGAATAGCCTCTGCGCATGCGATGAAGAAGCTGGTTGTCGCCGCTTTGAACGGGCAAATGGATAAACTTGTATATTTTTTCGTTTTTGAAGGCTTGTATGAGATCGTCTAAAATGTCCGTGACTACGTTTGGAGTCATCATCCCAACGCGAATTTTGAAATCTCCCTCTACCCTGCATATTGCATCAATCAGTTGTGGAAGGTTTTTTTCAATGTCTCTTCCATAACATGCTGTGTCCTGCGAAGTAACCCAAAATTCTCGTGCACCCGTGGCAACATCTTTTTTCATTCTCTCAGCGATTTCTTCAATGCCGTAGCTTCGTAGATGTCCTCTGGCAAAAAATACGCAGCAGTAAGCGCATGAACCCAAACAGCCATAGTTAACGGGAATGATGCTTATTACGGGATTTAATTGTTGCCGAGGAAGAGCCAGACTAGGTTTAGCTTCTAGAGAGCCTTCGAGAGCTACGACTTTTTCGCCGTTTAAAACGCGTTTGGCAACATCAACGATTTTGCCGCCAGTTGCAGGTCCCACCACTCCATCGAAACGCACCTCGTTGCATAATCTTTCAAAATTTATTAGAGGTAAGCACCCAGCAACAACCAGTTTCTTGTCTGCGGGTACGCGTCTCAAGATGTTTATCATCCGGTCTTCAGTTGGACCTTTAACAGCGCAAGTGTTACAAATTACAATATCCGCGGCTGACGTAGAACCTACAAGCTTGTACCCTGCCTCTGCTAGGCATCCCGCTAAAACCTCGCCGTCAGCTAAATTTGAAGAACAGCCAAAGCTTTTAATGAAAACTCGCATTCCTCTTCATCGCGATACATTAAATGCTTTAATAAGGAATAAAAACGTAAGGGTTGCAGGTAGCCAGATTTTACACGAATCTGGAACGAAAAATGTCAATACATATAAGATAGATGAACGAACATGTTTAGATCATGTGCTGTAGCATGTTAAATGGATGTATATGCAACTTCCTATGCTCTGACTTTTACCGGAGGGAGAAAAATGAAACTAATCACACTCTATCTTCCTGAAACTTATCTTAAAGCTTTGGATCAACTTGTAACGGAAAACTACTATCCCAACAGGGCTGAGGCTATTCGCGTAGCCATCCATGACCTGATAAGCGATGAAGTTTGGGGGAGAAATAGGGTTGGATAAAATGCATTCCACTGGACACTCGCTTAGGTACACGTGGCATACGATGACTAGCGAGGGCGTACAGCATCCAAGCAATTGCCGCATAGTCGTAGTCGGTGTTGGCGGAGCGGGCAGCAACACTGTTTCCCGATTAACCGAAACAGGCGTAGAAGGTGCAGAATGCATCGCCATAAACACAGATGCGTTGCACCTGAACAATTCGAGAGCCCACCAGAAAATTCTGATTGGCGAAAAACTTACAAGGGGACTCGGTGTGGGAGGCGATCCGAAGCTTGGCAGAGCTGCCATAGAAGAATCGCGAGATCGCGTTGAAGACTTGCTTAAAGATGCAAACATAGTTTTCATTACGGCGGGTTTGGGTGGAGGAACAGGCACGGGAGCCGCGCCGATCATTGCAGAGATTGCTAGGCGGAAGGAAGCAATAGTTGTTGGCGTTGTGACCATGCCTTTCCGTACCGAAAAGTGCAGGATTGACTATGCTGTAAGCGCGTTGAGTGAGATGCGAAAACAATGTGATACGGTAATGGTGATAGATGACAACAAGCTCACGCATCTCGTGCCGCAGTTGCCCATCAACGAAGCTTTCAAAGTCGCAGACCAAGTTTTAGCAAGCATGATCAAGGGCATTGTTGAAACGATTTCATCTCCAAGCTTGATTAATCTTGACTTTGCAGATTTCAGAACCATTGTCATGAGAGGCGGAGTAGCATTTGTGGGTGTAGGTGAGTCAGACGCGCCGAACCGTGCAGAAGAAGCTGTGAGAAATGCTTTGAAAAGCCCATTATTAGATGGGGATTATGCTGGTGCGACTGGAGCGTTGATTCACGTGACTGGCGATCAGCAGATGACAATAGAAGAAGCAAACCGTGTCGGCGAGATTGTAACCGAAATGATGGCCACCAACGCATTAGTTATCTGGGGCGCAAGAGTGAACCCAGAACAGGAAGGTAGGCTTAAAGTCACTTTGGTTATGACAGGCGTCAAATCTCCGGACTTGCAAAGCGGACTCGAAACAATTGCGCCACAACTCTTCAATTTAGAACCACATGCAGAACCGGAAAAGCCGCTGAACATAAAATTAGGTCTGTATCAGTTAGAGAATTTTTAATAACCCATTTTTTTTCAGCCTTAGATAAGGCATGTATTAGTATTGGGCTTTTTTTAGTAGAATTAGGTTTCTTTGCGATTGTATGTTGGATTATTCAATTATAGAAGCTCTATGCCCCTTGATTCTTCAATTATTGTTCCTGTTGTGGCGTCCACAACAACAATGACTATGTAACCTCCAAAACGTGTGAGATAGCCAAACCCCCACTCTATTTCCCATGCTGTATGTCCTTGTGGTAATTTTTCTTCCCAGAACTCATCTTTCGGGACATTCTTGAATAATTCGTCAGAATGCCATTCCCTAAGCTTTTCCAGCATCGAAGAATTGTAATAGTCTGCTCCGACGCCACATATCTTGGCTGTTGCGATTGCCTCTTTTACTAGTGTTGCGTTTTTGCTTATTTCTATTGCTTCTTCCTGTGTTATTTCGGATTCTGTGTCGGTAATGTTTGCGTTGTCTTGGTTGACTGCGTTTCCCAGAATGTATATTCCTCCGAGGCACGCGGCAAAAACAGCTATGAGGACTAATGCTGTGGCTCTCGCTAATTTAGCGTTCATTACACCCACAAATGATAATTGGCGATTTAAAGATTTAACCCTATAAGTCCAAAAAAAGACAGCGGAGAAATCGTGCTAGAAATAGAAGCTCGTTAGAGCATCATGAACAGATACGTTGATCATTAAAGCAAAACATAATAGTACTAGGAAAACGAAAATTTTTCAAATGCTAAGCACAGAACAGTGCTGAAATTCCCAAGTCAGAACCGCCTTCTCAGAACTGCAAGCTCTCTTTTCAGTCTTGTCTTCAAAGGTATTCCGCCTCCAAAAGGCTGACACAAACCCTTAGCTATCGCCTTGCATATCTCATCACACCTCGCCTCAGCCTCTACAATCGTGTATGCACAGCCTATTTCCGGACCATAATGCGCATCGCTACCCGCAACTCGCCCGATTCCAAGGCAAACAGCAATCTGTTCAGCATGCTTCACAGAATGCCTAAAAGGAAAAGCTGAAGCGTTTATCACCTCAACCGCATCAAACTTTGAATTAACACTCTTCCCAATGCCCATTTTAAAGAAGGCGTACGGATGGCAAGCTATGGCTGTGCCGCCAGCTTCATGAATCTTGTCGACAGTCTCATCCACGCCTAGCCCTTGGGGAATTTGCTCTTGAACGTTAAGCCCCAACACATGTCCCTTCGCGCTTGTAACTTCCATGCCTGGAAGGATTAGAAAATCTGTTGTCTTGGCTATGTTGAGTGCGCCGTCAAGTCTATTATGATCTGTCACTGCAACCCCATCTAGTCCGCGCTTTTTCGCGTAGAAAATCAGCTCTTCTGGCGTTATGAGCGAATCAGCTGAATAGTTGGAATGCACGTGCAAGTCGATTTTGAGTTGCAAAATCTACTCAGCCTTCGCCAATCTTGCCCTAATGCTTGCCAACTTCTCGTTCAGTTTCTGTTCGCCATCTTCTATCTTTCGAAACAGAGGCTTTGCCTTGCTTATCTTGTGTCCCGCAGGCAGTTCATTAAAAGCTTCATCCCATCTCTGCTCATGGACGCTGCCGGGCAGGTTGAGCGTTTTCCAAAGCTCATTAGCAGCAAATGGAATGAAAGGAGACGAAACTACCGCTAAAGCTTTGACGATTTGGGTTGTAACGTAAAGGACGTTTGCTCCTTGGGATTTGTTCTTCTTGATTAGGTTCCATGGTTCTTTCTCGTTTAGGTACTGGTTTCCAACGCGGCTTATGGCGATAACCGTGTTTAAGGCGTTTTGCAATCTGCAGTTTTCAAGGTCTTTGGCAACAGTCTCTACCCGCCCTTTAACGTCTTTAAGAATTTGCTGTGCACCCTCATCCAGAGTCTCCGGCTGCGGGATTTCACCGTCAAACTGCGAGTTTATGAATGTTAATGTTCTGTGAATAAAGTTGCCAAACGTGTCGTTCAGGTCAGCATTGATTTTTTCAATGAAGACTTCCCAAGAGAAATTCATATCCTTGCTTTCAGGTCTCGTTGCAATAAGGAAGAAACGCCAATAATCCGCTGGGAAAAGCTCAAGCGCCTCGTCTATCCATATGCCGATTCTCATGCTCTTTGAAGCCTTTTGCCCCTTAAACTGGAGGAACTCTGTTGACGAAACGTTCCATGGCAAATTGTAGTCTTTCCCAGAAGCAAGCAGCAACGCCGGAAGTATTATCGTATGAAAGGGAATGTTATCTTTCGCAATGAAGTACAGTGTCTTTGCATTCTTGTCAAACCAGAACTCTTTCCATTTCTCCGGCTCCTCCCTGTTTCTGAAGTATTCAATGGTTGCAGAGACATAACCCAACACCGCCTCAACCCAAACGTAGATGGTTTTGCCCTCTGCTCCTGGAAAAGGCGCAGGGATTCCCCATCCAACGTCTCTCGTAACCGCTCTAGGTTTTAATCCCTCCTTCAGCAGGTTAAGGCTAAAGTTTTTGGCGTTGCTTGGCAGTTGCTTGTTATTTTCAAGGTAACTGGTGAGTTGTTGGGAGAACTTGGATAGGTCGATGTACCAGTGCTTCGTGGTTTTGACTATTGGTTTTCCTTTGCATATGGCGCAGTAAGGCTCAATCAGGGTAGTGGGTTCCAATAGCTTTCCGCAATTGTCACATTGGTCTCCGCGAGCCCGCTCGTTGCCACAGTATGGGCATTTTCCTTCGACAAACCTGTCTGGCAGAAACCGACGGCAATTCTCGCAGTAAAGCATGGGAGTTTCTTGAACGAAGATGTACCCGTTCTCATAAATCATCATCAAATGCTCTCGGACAAACTCTTTATGCACTGGGTTCTCCGTTCTTGTGTAGTTGTCGAAGGAGATTCCCCATTTCTTGAAAAGCTCAGCTACACTTGCATGGTTCTTATCAGTTAATTCCTTAGGCGATATGCCGCGCCTTATGGCTTCAACCTCGATGGGTGTACCATGCTCGTCCGACCCGCTCACCATAACAGTATCTTCGCCCTTCAGCCTATAGTATCTTGCAACCACGTCTGCAGAAAGAACAGAGCCAACCATGTTGCCAAGGTGTGGAGTGACATTCACGTAGGGCCAAGCAGACGTAACTAAAACTTTTCCGAGCTTCGTGCACCTCCAACATCAATCTGTTTCAAATAGCTATCCAAGTTCTACTACTTAAAAAGCATGGTTTTCTTATCATATAGGATTGCCCTTAATTACTTCCCTATTTAATCCACAGAGAACCAGCCCCAATAGGTTTATTTCTAATCTCGATTCGAAATTCATAAGCTTGATTTCTGTAGAAAACATGGTATCGTACACGGCGAAGGCGTTCTTGGGAAGCCTTATGTTGGCTAAAACCGAGAAAGACTGCACATACTCGTTGGGGTACCCAAGGGATTTCACATAAACCAGCTAAGATACCGTTAAGTGGAACTTGCAGAAAAGATCATGCCTAGGTGTGAATGATGCTACCTGAATTCAAAGCAGTTCGCGATCCAATGGTAGAATACTTGAAAAAACTAGGATGGGCTTTCGTAGAGCCAGACAAATGCATTGAACTACGCGGCAGCAATAATGGGCTTTTTCTTTTGCGGATATTGAGGGAGAAAATCAAAGCGTTAAACGAGATCGCAATCAGGACTGATGAACAAGTT
>DATBWI010000065.1:0-12970 GCA_036514855.1 Bathyarchaeia archaeon
CCTTTCGGCAAGGGAGAGAGCAACTCATGAAACTGTACAAGAAGGAAGGCAACATCCTTCAAATCTTAAGCTTTCCAAACGAAACCGTCGAGAAAGGCGACTATCTGCTGATTGAAGATGCTGAAGCTGGAAAGGCTTTGATTGCACAGGTGATAGACGTGCAGTTTGCAAGCATACCCGGCGTTCTCGAGGAACTGCTCCGCAGCCTTCCAGACGGCGGCGAGCTTGTTCAAGGCGAAGACTTCGATCCGCTGGAGATTGCGCCGCACATCACATACATTCAAGACGCGAGTCTTCTTGTCTGCAAAATCCGCGCAACCGTGGAAAACGATAATCTAAGTCCAAGCAGTTCATGGCTTCCTTCACGCTCCCAATCCACAATAAAAAAGTTGCCCATCCCGAAACTATTAACACTCGCAAAGGTTGACGGACACCTTCCAATAGTCTTAGGCGGAACAAAGGATTCTTCAGCTTTAACAATAGACGCTTCAGCATTGGATGGCAGATTAAACATCATAACAGGCAAGAAGGAGACAGGCAAATCCCATTTGTCCAAGCTTTTGATGGTGAATCTGATAGGGTATAAGGCTACTGTCGTTGTTTTCGATTTGAACGGCGAGTATCTCAGCCTAGGAATGACGTCAGACGGGAAGCGAAACGCCTACCACGATAAGATCCATGTTTTAACGCCGTCCCAGAATTTTCGAGTTTCACTGAAACAGTTGAATCTTAACGTTTTATTGGGCATTCTGATCCACGCGCTTCATTTGCCAGGCACGTCTGCCCGCGAATTCAGACGCATTTGGCAGTCGTTGAAAGAAAGAGATGCACTTAGCCTGCATGAACTCGGCGAAGCCATACCCAACTGGCACTGCAACCAGCATGTCCGCGACGCGCTTTTTTCGCGCTATCACTCATTGGTCAATTCTGGCTTTTTCACAGACGAAGCCGCGGGAGGTATGCTCCTAGAAGAGTGCTTATTTAAAGCCAAGGAACAAGGCGGAGCCATCGTCATAAACTTGCGGAACACTTCTGCGATTGATCGCCAAGTAGTCGTGGAATATGTTCTTGGAAAGCTTGTTGAGCAATTGACTAGCTGGAAGCTTAAGGCTTCTTTTCTCTTTGCTGAAGAAGCGCATTTGTACTTGCGCGAAACCTATTGGGACGACATCGTGACGCGCATGCGCCATTTTGGGATATTCACAACTTTCATAACAAATCAACCTGACACAATAAGAGAAAATATTTACCGACAAGCAGACAACATATTTCTCTTCAACTTCACAAACGAGCACGATTTAGAGGTGGTTTCGCGGGCTGCAAGAGTTGACGCGGAAACAGTTAAATCCATAGCCCGAGACTTGCCGCCGCATTATTGCCTTACACTTGGAAAGGTTGTGAGGGATTTTCCGATGGTTGTTAAGGTGAGAGCTATGGACGTGAAGACCATGGGAGAGACAAGGCTCTTCTTCAAAGAGGCAAGTTAAGCGTAGTTTTGTAGTTTTTGCTTGTTTCTTTGGAAGAATGCTCTGAAGGTTTTTGTCAAATCATATTTTTCCACTTCGTCTAACGTGACCCACCTCAATTCTTCTGCATCACTTGCTGCTTTCACAGTTCCTCCTTTAAGCTTCGCAAGATAGTCTATTATGACAAAATGATACTTTACGTTACCATTGTCGTCTCTGACTATGTTGTCGACAACTTCGATATGTTCGGGCTTCTCAACGTCAAGACCTGTCTCTTCCTTAACCTCTCGAATAACCGTGTCTTCTACGCTTTCACCTAATTCTACCAAGCCGCCGGGAATACTCCATTTTCCCTTTTCAGGCTCGCTCTTTCTTTTTTCAAGCAAAATCTTACCATTGCTTAACACAACTGCGCCTACGCCTACAATCGGTTGCTTAGGATAAAGTCTCTTAACCAAATCTGAAGCCTCGCCCACAAAATTACCTTACACATACATTAAAGCTTCTGCCAATCAAACATCACTTTAGAAATAAGGTGCGCATGCACTGGGTGAGCGTTGCATGCACGGTTCTTAGCTTTACTTTGTTGTCGTGTGCGTGGCTTTTCTTAAGTGGATGGAGGTGGGCGTGTTCCTAACTCAACTGTGAGGGTTAGTTTCTGGTTGCTTCTTGTTATTGTAACGGTGATTGTTTGTCCCAGCAATGTGTTTTCTTCTGGTGTAAGAGTATTACTTTCATGTACCTTCACTTTTTTGAACAGTGTTCTCGTATTTTTTCTGCAAGTTTGCTGTCTTCTATTATGAATGCGCCTTCATAGTCGCAGTCGAGACATCTCCAAATGCCAGGACGATAAAAGATGAGAAAATTGATGTGTGCGGAACCGCATTTTGGACAGAACTTCACCTTCTCCAAGACTTTCTCTTGTTTCTTGGCTCTCTCAATTGATTCCTTGAATTCCCACTTCTGTCTCCACAGATTGCCAAGTTCGCTGGACTTGAACTCTTTAGCTTGTTCTCCGCACAATGGGCATTGCTGTCCGAGTTCAAGTTCTTTATCGTATGTGCATTTTGTGTTCGGGCAAGTCCATGAAGGCATGCTTGCGCACCATCAATCACTCGTAAACGTGCGCACATTTGCTTTAAGCTTATTGATTTTGACATCACAGCGTTCCACGGAAACTAGTGCGAATTTCGCTAGTGAACAAGTTTCTACACTCAAATCAGCCCATAACGGTGAGAGATTGGGGGACATGTTTATTACCTGAGTTCAAACTCGAATACTGAGCATGTACAGACAAAGTCCCTGAACTGAACAATATTTGCACTATTATGAATGGAATTATGTCCTTTTTGTCCTGCGATTTTTTCTGTAGAGTATGTTTGCCAGTAGTGTTGTTGCCATGAGTATTGGCAAAATTGTGAATGTTGGGAATTCTGGGAGTACGTCAATTTTGTGGGTTGAGTGTTCGTAGGCGAAGTATATCCATGTGCGAGTGCCATCGTCATACAGCGTGTAGTTAGGGTAAAGCACTGGTGTTAGTCCATCGTCGATGATGACGGATATTTCGCTTGCATTCACTAAAGTGTGTGGAATGCAGATTCGGCAGAAGCCATAAGTTTGGTCTGATGTCATGTTAGAGACATAAGCCGTGATGGTTTGGTTAGATTCGGAGTATTCAAAGTCGGTTATGCTCGAGTTAGTGCTTATGTCTACGGCGTAGCCTGAAGAAGTGTTGAAACTGAGAAAAGTGCCCATCAACGGGTACCTGTCAGCATTATTTGCGTCTATTATGTATGGGGTGTCGCCGATGCCATCGTGGTTTGAATCTGTGCCGTTGTAATCGCTCCAATAGTTTCCTCCAGCAGGGTAACCATAATCCCAAATACCTGTTAATCCCCAATAACCGAAAACCTGCAATGCATTATTAACGAAGTTATTATAGTAGACAAAATTGTAGTTGGAAGGATGAAAGCAATAAATTCCTATCAAGTAGTCTTCTAAGGTGTTGCCTACGATAGTGTTATTTTCGCTATAATCTAGCTCAATACCCGATGTCCATAGACCTTGCAATCTTTCTACGCCTCTCATCATGTTGTTTGACACCATTATATTAGAGGAAAAACGGAGCACGACGCAATAGCAGTTGTTTGTTATGTTGTTTCCCGTTATTGTTGAGTTTGTGGTGTAAGCAAACAGTATGCTTTCGGAGTTTTTTAATTCTAGGTTTTTGACTGTTATGCCCGTTGAGTTTACGACTACTACGTATCCGGCATCTGCGGGAACCACTTCATCTTTGCGGTTAACCCAATAATACACTGGTTTTCCATTCACAGTGTTCGATGAATCCACGTCGTTAATAAAATGTGAAAGCTCCATTCCGCTGACATACAAGGAGCCACGTTTATTGTCACTAAAATGATTATCCCTTAACGTGTTGTTAGAAGAAGAAATGAGGTTGATGCCATCCCAGTTGTTTTCTGTTATGCTGTTACCCGAAATGTTATTGTTGTCAGAAGAATCGAGGTAAATGCCATCCGCGTTATTTGTTATGACGTTTCCGATTATGCTGCTATTAGAAGATGATGAAAGATTAATTCCGATTCCACCGCCAATGTTTTCTGTTATGTTGTTACCCGAAATGCTAATGTTAGAACAGGAATAGAGGCCGATGCCACCAATGATGTTTGCTGTTATGTTATTGCCGGAAATGCTATTTCCAGAGGAGGAATGGATCTCGATGCCATACCAAATCGTGATCCATGGAGATGGGGTAGACTCATAATGTCCATTATTTGCAACATTGTTTCCGGAAATGCTGTTATTGGAAGAATTATCGAACATAATGCCCCAATTCGAGTTTTCTGTTATGTTGTTTTCTGCTATGCTGTTGTTTGAAGAATCATCGAGATCAATTCCACTGCGGTTATTTGTTATGTTGTTTCCAGAAATACGGTTATTATAAGAGGAGTCTAATCCAATGCCACCAATGCTATTTGTTTTTATGTTGTTGCCGGAAATGCTATTGTTAGAAGAGAAATAGAGGCGGATACCTTCTCTGTTGTTTGTTATGCTGTTTCCAGAAATAACCGTGCTTTCTGTTTGCAACAACTCTACGCCAACGCTTGTGTAGGATAGGTTTAGGTTCTCAACCCGTATGTCTTCGCAGTTGACAAGTATTACCTGCCCAGCCTCAACCACATTCACATGAGACATACCTTCCAAATACACCAATGGTTTACCGTTTACAAGGTTATCCACCACAACGTTCCCATAAGAATCAAATACAAACAAACCATCATCAATCAAGTTTCCAGAAATGCTATTGTTAGAGGAAGAATCAAGATAGATGCCATACCTATTGTTTGTTATGTTGTTTCCAACTATGCTATTATTGGAAGAGGACTTAAGGTAGATGCCATAGGGGAATGTTTTGATTTGCATATTCTTGATTGTTACGTTTTTTCTTCCGTCAAGCAATATCCCTTCACTAGAATACGCTCCTGATGCTTGCAGGGTGTAACCTCCTCCATCCAGGGTCATGTTGTCTCTTTCAATCACGATTCCAGCAGCGTAGATTGAAATGTTACCAGTCAAAGTGTAAACGTCGCCATCACGTTGAATTGGCGCGGTCAACGGATCAACACTGCCATCACCTCTGATGTAAACTGTTTCCACAAACTCGACCGCCTTGACGTCAAAAGCTGAACTCAAAAAACCCATCACCAATATTGCCGAAAACATACAAAAAATTATTATTTTCATCTTTATTCTCCCTCACTTTCCGTATATGTTTTGGGCAGATTTAAGGTTTACCAGATCAACCTATAGAAAAAATACCTCCAAAACAGCCTAATCAATCACCGTGCCTACGAGCTGACCCTTGATGGCGCCTAAGATATTCTTAGGCTTAAACCCGTTGACAATGATGACTCTAACCTTCCTGCGGCTTAGAATCTTGACTGCTTCCGGATCAATAATCTGATGTATTCCCGCCTTATGCTTGTTTTCAACGAAGACCCCTGACAGCTCATCAAAGCCTAAATGGTCAAGCTTAACCGCGTCTGCATATTTCTTAGGATCCTTATCATAAACGCCATCCTGATCAGTAGCTTTAACCAGCAAATCAGCATCTATCTGCTCAGCAACCAGCGCTGCAACAGTGTCCGTAGTCATGCCCGGCCTCAAACCACCCATAACAACGATCTTTCCTTCGCGCAAGAACTTGGCAGCCTCCTCAACTGTTATAGGAACCAGTCTGCAACCTGCGTTTGCAAGTTTTTTTAGAAAAAGTTGAGCGTAGATTCTTGAAACAGAAATCGCTACATCATCCTGTGCCGTTTCGTCAAGACCCAAAGCTTTTCCGGCTTTAATGAATTCTCTTGCCAAAGTGCCTCCGCCAACCACAACCGCCACCTCGTGCCCGAGACTCTTAAGTCCCTTCAGCAAGTCCGAATACTCCCCAATTAATGCGGGGTTCAAAGGCGAAGCCACCACCGATCCGCCTATTCTCAGTACGATCCGCATAACTCTCATCCTTCGACAGCAATTGTTTCTGCTAGATGTTTATAAAAATGTGTCTAAGCCTTGCTTAACTCGCCCTTTTTCAGCCTGAATGGTTATCGCTTCTCCGAAGCTTATCCGCATTCCATCCACAGCAGCAACTGTTGGCACTCCAGTCTTTACTTCGACTAGTTTCGCCTCTCTTGCCGGTCCTTGAAATATCATCTGCATTCCGAGATGCGTCAAAACCGCCTGTTCTGGCTGAATTGCTTTAACTATTTCTATTGCGTCGTTGGTTGTCATGTGTCCTTTCCAAGGCTTTCCCGCTGGTCGCATAACACACAGCATAAGAAGCCTTACGCCTTCGTAACATCTGCTTATCTCCGGAAAATACTCCGTATCGCTCGTGTAAGCAAAGGCTCCAAACTCTTCAGTTTCAAATCTAAATCCCACAGCGTCTGGATCACTATGCCTAGCCTCAGTCACCAAAACCTTCACGCTGCCAACTTCAAATCGCATGTTGGGAACAGCCTCAATTTTTCGTTCAACCATCTCCTGATGATAAGCAGATATTGAAGGCTCGCAAGTGCTGCTTCCACCCAAGACACTTTTGGAGGCGACAAGCACTCCACGCTTTTTGGTCATGCCCCGTGTCATAGCCTCAATCAACACTTCAGCATCTGTGTAATGGTCTGGATGACAGTGAGAGACAAAAACAGCGTTAAGCTTCTGCGGATTCAGCCCCTCGTGGATCGAGTAGACGAGCGCTCCTGGCCCAGGATCCAAATGCAAGTTTAGCCTGTCGCCTACTATGCGTATTCCTGCTGTTCGTCTTTTCTGCGTGATTGTTGCGAATCTTCCGCCGCCTGTTCCAAGAAGCGTTATGTCGAATTGAGGCATAAGTATAGTATTGTGGTTGGTTGATTTTTGTTTTGTCGTCCCATTCTCCATCAAATAACGTGACAAAACCTTTAAACAATGCCGCAGAGGAATTAGGAAAAGGTGCGCTGACTTTGTTCGAAGAATTGGGACCACTTGGCAACGTGCTCGTTCTTCTAGCCTCATTGGTTGCTCTGGGCAGAGCCAGCGATTGGGCAATCACAAACGCCATAAAGGTCGCAGAAACAACAGGCGTTGGAAAAACAACAGTTGGATTCATCCTTGTTGCTTCCTCCACCTCTTTACCTGAACTCTCTTGGCGGATACAGGAGTTAGAACGCAACGGTTAAATCTGTTTGTTCATTTTCGCTCTTCAAAGCTTGCTTGGGGCTGGGTTAAGTTACGGAGTTCGATTCTGTTATCGTCAGGCTTGGCGGCGAAATAGGCATAAAAGGTGAATGGACACGGCGTATTTACGAGAGGCTCCTATGCAAAAACATAAAGAACACGCTCAAGCACCGCAACATTCCGTTCGAGGCAATCGTGCGCAATCGGGGCAGAATCTACATAGAAACCAAAAAAACTCAAGAACTCGCTTCTGCACTAACGCAAGTTTTCGGCATCTCTTCAGTTTCTCCAGCCGCAAAGACTACATCAACAATGGACGAGATCATGGAAAAAGCTATTACACTGGCAAAGGCGACAGCCAAAAACGAAGACACTTTCGCTGTGCGTTGTCACAGAGTTGGAACACACGGATATTCAAGCATTGACGTTTGCAGGGAAGCAGGAACACAAATTCTAACGAACCTTAAAGACAGAAAACTGCACGTAGACTTAGAAAATCCACAGTTCACAATTAATATCGAGGTTAGAGAAGACGAAGCCTACGTCTTTTCACAGCATATGCAGGGCACAGGCGGATTTCCGCTTGGATCGCAAGGAAAAGTCATCTGCCTCTTAAGCGGGGGCATAGATTCTCCTGTTGCCTGCTGGCTTGTAATGAAGCGCGGATGCCCTATAGTCCCAGTCTATTTTGACAATCAACCCTACACTGATGAAGCCACGACCGCCAAAGCTCTTGACGTTGCAAAGAAGCTTTTTGATTGGTCAATCGGTTTTCCAAGAAAAGTCTATGTCGTGCCAAACGGAGAAAATCTAGAAAAGTTCGTTAAGGAGACCCCGAGAAAACTGACGTGCCTCTTATGCAAACGCATGATGTATCGTATTGCAGAACGCATAGCTGAAACTGAAAAAGCTGAGGGTATAGTAACTGGAGAAGCTATCGGCGAACAGGCAAGCCAAACAATGCATAATCTGCGTGTTTTAGACGAAGCCTCATTGAGATATCCTGTGCACCGTCCGCTTTTAGGGTTTGACAAAACAGAAACAGAAGTCCTAGCTAGGAAGATTGGCACTTTTGAGATTTCAATCCGAAAAGCCAAAGGGTGTTGCGCGGCACCGAGTTCACCTGCCACAAGGGCAAAACTAGAACCTGTGAAGAAGGCAGAGGAAAAACTTGACTTGGAACGCATGGTGGAGCAGTCAATAAACAACGCGAAAATTGTGGCAGTGTAAGCTCTATCATAAAGGCATATCAACATTTATGGGAAAATTCGAACGATAAACTTGCTATGGCAATAGTATTTTGTAGTGGCACAGTTAACTGTTAAGCTTGAAGAAGTTTTAGCGTATGTTACGGTGACGGAAAAACATTCAGTTTTCTAGTGTGAATCCAGCGCGATGTACAGTACGTTGTTTCCTCGTAGCAAAACGTTTCCATAGTTAGTGAGCAAATGGTCGTTTTTGCATTCTGTTGCTCCTTCCAAGAGTATATTCATGTGTCCATCGCACTTTATCATTTTTCCCTTGTATTCGCAACCATTCTTCAAGACAACCGCGATGTGAGCGTTTAATTGTTTAATAAGCACATTCAGCGGTTTTTTGCTAGGTTCCATGTAAGCACCTTGGTTCTTTTTCGGATACAGTATCCACATTATCCTTACATATAAAAAGCTTTATGAAAACAAATCCAAAACTGAATACAACATCCAAAAAATAACCTTTCATTCTTTCTTAACCGATTTTTCCAGATATGCTAGCTTCAGATTCTCATTGACTTTTTCAGTCTTGAATATTTTGTATCCGAGTTTTTGATAAAGGTGAAGGTTCTTAGCGCTCCTGTATCCAGTAAACAGTTCAAACCTTTTGGCGTTGCTGAAAATTCTTTCAATTTCATTAGTTAATTTGGTTCCGATGCCTTGATTTTGAAAGTTCGGGTGAACAATAAGCCTTCCAATGTAACATGTTCCATCTTTCAAAAATGCCCGTACAGAGCCGATTATTTTTTCATTAAACACGGTTTTGAGAACTGTTTTGCTGCTGAATTCGTCTTTTATTTCTTGTAAAGTTTGGGTTAATGGAGGAATATCAAAGGAATTGTAGATTTCAGCCTCGCTTTGATAGGCTAGTTTCTGAAGAGAAAGCACTTCTTCCGCATCAGCAATTGTAGCTCGCTTGATCACCATTTTTAACCCGTTCATCGTAGGCTTCTTGGGATTTTCCGTCAAGGTGGCAAACTTTCCGCTATCTTGTTTTTTATGCTTCAGTAGGTGTTGTTGTAACGCCTTCTTCTCTGAACTGCATCCTATAGAATGCGCTGTATAAACCATTCGTCTTCATGAGTTCTTCATGCGTTCCCTGCTCCACTGCCTCTCCTTCTTCAATAACGATGATTTGGTCACAGAGCCGTATTGTTGAAAGCCTATGCGCTATTATTATGGTTAACCTGTTCTCAAGAAGCTTTTTCAGCGCATTTTGCACAACCAACTCCGTGTACGGGTCAATGCTTGAAGTTGCCTCATCCAAAATGAGTAGTTTAGGATTTGCAAGCAAAGTGCGTGCAAAGCTTATGAGTTGGCGCTGCCCGATCGAAATGTTCGAAGAGCCTTCCTGTATAACATACTCATATCCTCTCGGAAGTTTCATTATGAACGCATGCGCCCCAACAGCCTTAGCCGCCTCAACAACCTCTTCATCTGACGCTTCTGGTTTTCCAAACCGTATGTTATCCTTCACGCTTATTGGGAAAAGAAACGAGTCTTGAAGGACTATGCCCATGTGCCTGCGCAATGAACTAATCTTTAAGTCTTTGACATCGTGACCGTTGACAAGTATTCTGCCTGAAGAAGGGTCGTAGAATCTTGCCAAAAGATTAATTATTGTGCTTTTACCTGCGCCAGTGGGACCCACTATAGCTAGTTTCTTTGAATCTTCAAGCTTGAAGCTCATGTTCTTAACCACTTGAATATCTGGAATATATTCAAAACTAACTTTTTCAAATTCCACATCTTCTATTGTCTTGATCTCAACTGCTCGGTCTGACGGCGGATCTTCTATTTCGACGCGTGTATCTATTAAATCGAACATTCTTTCGATGGAAGCCATAGCTGACTGATACTGATCATATACAGAGACCAAATCCATTAGAGGCATGAAATATAAGAACTGGTACTCTATGAAGGCAACGATTGTGCCGATTGTGATTTCGCCGCTGACAGCCATTAACGCGCCGAACCAGAGAATAAGCGCCGTTCCTGTTACGCGCATAACAAAAATCACAGGCTGATACGAAGCGGAAATTTGGAGGGCTTTAATGTTTGCATCAACATTTTTGTCTTGTGTCTCTCGAAAGTCTTGATAAGAGTTTTTTTCTCGCACGAAGGATTTGATGACTTTCATGCCTGAGAGGTTTTCTTGGATTTTGGCGGTTAGCCCAGAAAGTGTGGATAGTGATTTGCGATAGGCTGCTCGTGAGTATCTTCCTAGAAACCATGCTGATCCCACTGTGACGGGGAGAATTGACACAGCGATAAGGGCAAGCTTGGCATTTAATACGAATATTATGAAAAACGAGCCGATTATGGAGGTTGTGTCTAAGATTATGCTTGTTAACCCCATTCTGAGGAATATTCTAACGTTGTTTGCGTCATTTGTGGGTCTTGACATGATTCTTCCGATTTCGCCTTCAGAAAAATACCTGAGCGATATCGTCTGCAGTTTAGACATCATTTCATCTCGCATTTTGGCAACAACTTTTTCCCCTACGATTCGCATTTGGAAAACTTGTATGTACTGAAAAACATAATTCATGACTGTTACGAAAATAAAAATTGGAGCCCACCAAAGGAACCCTGAAAGATTGTTGGGTACGATTATTTGGTCGATAGCGATCTTGTGAAGATACGGCGAAAACAGTCCAGTTACTGAACCTAAAATGATGCTTGCAACGCCTATTGCAAGATTCAAGCGAAACTGTTTGGCATACTGGTAAATCCGCCTTATCAGAGTCCTGTCGCGAACCGTTCTTCTTGTTGATTCTTCATACTTTGCCGAGAAGACTCCGTGCGAACCAGAACCTGACATTTACTTCGTATCAACCTCCCAAACTTGATTAGGAGTCTTCTCAAGGAACTGCGTCTCGTAGATGTGCCTATAGACACTATCTTTAGACATTAGTTCCTTATGCGTGCCAAATTCAACAATTTTGCCATCATCAAGTACGATGATTCTGTCAGCGTTTTTGATTGTTGAAAGTCTCTGGGCAATTATGAAAGACGTTCGACCTTTCATCGCTTCTGCTATGGCTTCTTGAATTTCCTTCTCAGTTTTTGCGTCAACAAAAGACAAAGCATCGTCAAGAATCAGAATCCTCGGATTAGCCAATAGAGCTCGCGCAATCGTCAATCTCTGCCTCTGGCCACCGGAAAGAGTCACGCCTCTTTCGCCAACAACAGTGCTGTAGCCGTTTGGAAGCGTCATTATGAAGTCATGTATTCTTGCAAGCTTGGCTACTGCCACAACGTCATTCACAGACGCGTCAGGTCGGCTGAACGCAATATTATCTTTTATTGTGCCTGTGAAAATGAACACGTCTTGCAGAACAAGCCCTACTTGACGTCTCAAGGATGAAAGCGTGAAAGTTTTTACGTCTTTGCCGTCAATTACTATGCTGCCTGAATCGACGTCGTAGAATCTTGGAATTAGATAGACAAGCGATGTCTTGCCTGAGCCTGTGGCTCCGAGAATAGCGATTTTTTCTCCCGGCTTGACTTTGAAGTTTATGTTCTTCAAAACTGGTCTTTCTTTTGCGTATCCAAAAGTCACGTTTTTGAATTCCACTTCGCCTTTTTCTATAGTGCTTTCTCTGGCGCTTGGAATATTCTGGACATCTGAAGGAATGTCCATTATCTGGAAGATTCTTTCAAGTCCTGCAGAAGCGTTTATCCATGTGCCAGATAGCATGCTCAAATCGCGGAGTGGAAAGCTTATTCGCATCATGTACCTTGCAAAAAGCGTAAGTTGTCCGATCGTGAGCAATGCTGCAGGTGCAGCTATTAGGTTGCCGCCGTAAAGGTACACGGCTACGATGCCCAAAGTCAATATTGCCGGTCCGGAAGGCATGTACCACGATTGGATTTTTCCTGCTGTGATTGCAGTGTTTACGAATTCGTCTTCAATGTCCTTGAAACCGTTTTCAAGCTCATCTTCTCTCTGAAAGATTCTCACGATTTTCATTCCTATTATGTTCTGTTGTATGTATGCGCCAAGTCTGCCCAGTATAAGCATCATTTTTCTAAACAAGGGCATGGTTTTAGTCCAAAGTCGAGTTGTGAGATAAAATATCAGCGGCATTGGAGCAATTGCTAAGAGGCTCATGACTGGGTTTACGAAGTACATTATCATGAATGCAATTGCAATGAGGAATATGGCGTTGGTTAGAGTTCCAATCCATGTTTTCACGAAAGCCTCCACGGTTTGCATATCCAAGGTGGCTCTGGAAACAAGATCTCCTACAGCGGAGAAGTCATAGAAACTGAAGGATTTTTGTTGAAGCGAAGAGTAATAATCCGATCTTATGTCTTTGGAAATCATCTGCGCCAAGTATCCCTCCACGTACGTGTTTGCGAAGGTTACAATTCCGAAGGAAACAACGGCAACAACAATGTTGATTATCAATCCCTGCAGAAGTTCCGTTTTTCCCTGAATGATCACTAAGTCCACTATCTGCGCCGTATACAACGGTTCAAGCGTGAACAGGTATGCCCCGACTATTGTTAGTGCAA
>DATBWI010000066.1:0-5206 GCA_036514855.1 Bathyarchaeia archaeon
GCCCTCACAATCCCGATCCTGCTGCTTTCCGAAATGGTTCAAATGTGGCTAGGCTTAACTTGGATAAAAATACCGTACCAAAAAGAAGTCTTGTTTCTTTTGTCACTAATCATTTATGTTTACGGCGGATTACCTTTTATCAAAGGAATGTTTCAAGAGATAAGGGATCGCCAGCCTGGAATGATGACCCTTATAGGCACCGCCATATCCGTCGCCTTCTTTTATTCTGCAGCAACAGTTTTCCTCATTGTTGGAAAGGATTTTTTCTGGGAGCTTGCGACGCTCATTGACGTGATGCTTCTGGGGCATTGGGTGGAAGCGAAAAGCGTTCTAGGCGCTTCAAGAGCGCTGGAAGAGTTAGTTAGGATAATGCCGACAACAGCCCACCTCGTAAAGAACGGTGAAATCATAGACATCCCTGTTTCGCAATTAAGAACTGGCGACTGGGTTCTTGTTCGCCCAGGCGAAAAAATGCCTTCCGACGGCGTCGTAGTTGAAGGCGAATCGTTCGTTAACGAAGCACTTCTGACGGGCGAGTCAAAACCCATAGGCAAAAAAGTCGAAGATAAAGTAATAGGCGGCGCCATAAACGCAGAAGGCGCCTTGAAAGTTGAAATTGAAAAAATAGGTGAGGAAACGTACCTAGCGCAGGTAATAAAGCTCGTGAAGCAGGCTCAAGAGAGCAAATCAAGAACGCAGGACTTGGCGAACAGGGCAGCCGCTTGGCTGTTCTATGTTGCGCTTGCGGTTGGCATAGTAACTTACGTGTCATGGTTTGCTCTTGGAAGCAGCGACATGGCACTTGAAAGATCAGTAACCGTCCTCGTGATTGCCTGTCCGCATGCCCTCGGACTGGCGATACCGCTTGTAGTTGCGCTCTCAACATCCATCACGGCAAAGAGCGGGATCCTCATCAGAGACAGAAAAGCCTTTGAAATGGTCAAAGACGTGGACGCCATTGTTTTCGATAAGACTGGAACGTTGACCGAGGGCAGATTCGGAGTAAGCGACATAGTTTCCTTTATCCCGGAAGATGTGCTTCTGGAGCTTTCTGCCAGTGTTGAGCAGAATTCGGAGCATATGATCGGAAAAGCCCTAGTGGAACATGCAAGCCGAAAAGTAACGAGAATTCATCAGGCGAAGAGTTTCAAGACGTTGCCGGGAAAAGGCGCGTACGGAAAAGTTGAAGGCAAAGAAGTTTACGTGGGAAGCCACGCACTTTTGGAAGAGTTGAAGATAGAGATACACGACCAGAGGATAAAGGCTCTTCAAGAACAGGGAAAAACAGTTGTTTTCACGGTTGTTGACGGTGAACTTGCCGGTGCGTTTGCTCTCTCTGACAAGATAAGAAAGGAATCTTTTGAGGCGATTAAACGGCTTAAGAGAGAAGGGTTGAAGGTTTACATGCTAACGGGAGATTCCAAAGAGGTTGCGCAGTCTGTTGCGAAGGAACTTGGCATAGATGATTATTTCGCGCGGGTCATGCCGGACAAAAAGGCGGAAAAAGTCAAGTTGCTGAAGGAAAATGGGAATAGGGTTGCCATGGTTGGCGACGGGATAAATGACGCTCCCGCTTTAGTTACAGCCGACGTTGGCATCGCAATAGGTGCAGGCACAGATGTGGCAATTGAAAGCGCAGACATAATCCTAGTGAGAAATGATCCAAGAGACGTCCCGAGAGCCATAGAAATTTCACAAAAAACATATTCCAAAATGGTTCAGAACCTCTGGTGGGCAGCAGGCTACAACATCATAACGATACCATTAGCCGCAGGCATCTTATCTGGCTTCGGCATAATTTTGCCTCCTGCCGTCGGAGCGGTGATCATGTCATTAAGCACTGTTATAGTTGCCTTAAACAGCCAGACATTGAAGAAATATGAGCCGAAAGGAGTAGAGTTTATCGAGAAAAGAATTTTGGTAACCGATCCAGTATGCGGGATGCAAATAGAACCAGAAACAGCTTTCAGCAAACTAGAGTATGAAGGATACACTGCGTATTTCTGTTCTCAGCATTGCGAGGAAGAATTTAAAAAGAACCCGAAAAATATCTTTCCAAACTGCAAAAACAACGTCACCATTAGCAAAGGAGAAAATGATGGACAGCAGTATTATCATAAGAACAGTAGCTCCTATCCTTCTTCTAATGGGAATAGGCTACTTTTCCAGAAGATTCGGAGTGTTGAAGGCTGGAGATGAACGAGTTTTCAGCGCCTACGTATATTATTTTGCGCTTCCCGCCTTGTTTATCGTCGCTTTGGCAGAGACTAGTTTCACCGCTCAAAATCTCATGTTTGCATTGGCTGGAATACTGCCCATATTGATCGCAACCGCAATGTTCATTCTTCTCTACTTTATCCTAAGATTCTCAAAGAATACTCTGTATCTGCTTATTCTAAGCACAGTTTTTGGCAGTTTGACGTTTTTCGGCATTCCCTTCGTAACCTTTGCTTTTCCAGATCAGGTAAATTTAGCCACGCTCTCCGCAGCTTCTATTTCCATTGTAAGCGTCTCAATCTCCATCACAGTCTTGGAAGTGTATAAGCTTGAAAAATCCACGATTTCTGAAGGAGCGAAACGCGTGGCCAAGAGGCTTTCCAGAAACCCCCTAGTAATCTCAATTTTAATTGGAGTCCTGTTATCAGTTGCGAAAATAGAAATTCCCGCTCCAATATCAAGTTCTCTGCATACGCTTGGTGATACGACTGCTGCTGTTGCGATTTTCATGCTTGGCGTCTTTCTCTATGGGAGAAAATACATAAACTTAGGCACGGCTGTGAAATTGAGTTTGCTGAGAATATTGTTGCTTCCATCCATAGGAGTTTTGATTGCATGGTGGTTCAACGTTTTCGATGTGCAAAGAGCAGTGTTGATAGTCATGCAGGGAGTTCCCATTGCGATATCCATGATAGTTCTTAGCGAACGCTATGATTTCTATAAAGAAACAATTGCATCGCTAATTTTGATCTCATCGCTTTTGGCTGGAATATACCTGAATCTATGGCTACTGCTTTTAGGGATGGGCTGATACGTGCGTAAATACGAGACAAGCTACCAATCAGAACTGATATTGGTCAATAGAAGAATCTAATAGAACACTACGCTAGAAGATTCATTCCGCAAATGTTATCTACAATATAATTAACTCCGTCTTCTTGGAAGGCAAGAAATGAAGACCATTTCCGGAATAATGCTTCTGCTTTTGCTCGGTTTTCCAGCCTTGGCTTTTAGCATTCAATTCGCTAAAGCTGACGATGAAGCTTATGCGTTTGAATTCAATGCGTACTGCAATGTTGAGGGAGTTGACGTTTCAGTCGCGATTGAAATAATAGCAGGGGTGCACATTCGCCCTGAAACAACTCCCTTCAAAATAACCGTATATGACGGTCCAAATTATCCAAATTGCGTTATCCCTCATGGAGCAGATGAGAGCGGACATCCATTCATTAAATGGATAAGGAATGGGAAAATATTCCATTACGACTCACGATCTGGGGCTGTGGATATCCAAGAGCCCGGAGTGTACACGGCGGTATACGGCTATCCTACTGTTCCTTCTATTGAGTCTGCTGACGCGGATGGAAATAACAAAGACACATTTCGTCTCTCAGATACCCTTTATGTCTACGGCAGCCAATACGATCCTGACCAGCAATACGACATCTACGTTGTAGCCGATACTGCTTGGAACGACAAAATGATTATTCCACCTCGTATGGCTGAAAGCTTGACAACTGTTGCGTCAAATTCTTCTGGAAACATTCCAGTGACGCCAGTTTGGAATCCCTCTCTTACTCTTGGAAGATATGATATCATTGTTGATGTAGACGGCGATGGCTTGTATTGCGCAGGTATCGATGCTTTGATTGACGACAATCCGGTATTAGTGACAGCCGCATTTCTTGAGGTCCCAGAATACTGGGCGGTAACTGTTTTGGCACTGGCAGGCTGTTCCACTGGCGTGATATGTTTCTCGCATCACTTGCACCGCAAACATCAATAATGATTTCCAGTTTTTCTGGCGCAAGTTCTCCTTTGCTTCTACAGTAGTCGCAATTGTTCTCCTTTGCTGTCTCTAATTTCCACTTCCAAGTTTCCATGGGCTTGTCTCGTTGCGCATTTTATACATGGATCATAAGCTCTTATCACCATTTCTACCCTGTTCAAGAGTCCCTGTTTGATTTCGCCTTGCTGAATGAATTCTCTTGCAGCGTCCTTCACGTTAAGATTTATCGCAGCATTGTTCAGTTGAGTCGGTATTACCAGTTTCATTTTCTCCAACAGTCCAGTCTTAGTCAGAACGTACTCGTGGGCAAGCGTTCCTCTAGGAGCCTCAACAACGCCTACGCCCTTGCCGCTTTTGGGCTGAATCTTGACTCTCGTGTCTGTTCGCGTTATGTGCTCATCCTCCAAAAGCTCTCGCGCTCTTTCACACGCATACATAAGATCTATAAGACGCGCATAATCAAACAGCAAAGTAGCATGTGCTGGGCTTCCGAATTTTCTTTTAAACTCTTCCAGTTCTTTATTCGCGATGTCTGTTGAGACTTTCTTGTTCACATTTGCCCTAGCTGTCGGACCGACTTGAACTATTCCTTTTGGCCATCCTAAGGCTTTCAGATAGGCGAATTTTGCGTACGTCCATTCATAGCTTTTTTCCTCGATATGTTCCATGTAATCTTGCGCAGCAAATTCGGAGAGCTTTGTGCCATCAGGGTTTATGATTTGAATCTTGCCATCATAGAACTCCAAAGAGTCTTGCCTTGTCAAAGCCATGTAAAAGGTCTTATAATCTCCAGCTTTTCTGAAATCCGCCCAGTTCTTGTCGAAAAGCGTTTTTCCAAGATCAAGAGCTTCTATTGTAATGGCATAGGCAGTTTCTGCTTCGCGTAGCAGTCTCTCTCTTTCTTTTGCTTTTAATGGGTTTATCAAACCGCCTGGTATCACTGAAACGATGTGTACTTCGCGTTTGCCAATAACTTCCAGAATGTGCGATCCGAAATTCCTCAGGGTCATGGCTTTTCTGCCTACGTCTGGGCTGTCTCGCATGATCTGGAAGACGTTTCGTTTGGAAGCGTCTTCTTCAAGTGGAAACCAGAAATCAGGAAGAGTTAAGAAAAAGAATGCTAGTGAATGGTTGCTGATGATTTGCCCCATGAGCAGAAGCTCACGAAGCTTTTCGGCTGTTTCAGTTATTTCTGTTCCA
>DATBWI010000067.1:0-21464 GCA_036514855.1 Bathyarchaeia archaeon
GATTAAAACCCACGCGCAATCCTTTTTCCAGCCGCCAACCTCGCACTTTCCCTTGCTTTGTCCTCCACAAGGCCCGTTAAGCAAGCTTTTTGCGCATCTGGTGATCGGGCATATGCCTCCGGTCTCGAAGAGAATGCAGTCACCACAAGCACGGCACATTTCGTAAAACTTGCCTTCCTTCATGTCGTGCATGCCGAGAAACATGGTGTCATTAGCGGGGATGATCAGCTTGTCTGGGTAAAGAGCGGCAAGCGTCTGGACGCCGACTCCGCAGGCTAAGCTGACCACAGCATCATAAGCTTTCAGCGAGCCAAGCGAACTCGCGACAATGTGTCTATCGCACTGGCGCAAGATTGATGTTGCCTTGATTTTACGTGGTTTGCCGCCTTTTTTTCTCTGTAGCTCCAAAAGTGCCTTCAGAACTTCAGCTTGCCTCTCGCCTCCAACCTCAATTATCCCTGCACACCCATCGCAACCCAATATTAAGAGGCTGCGAGAATTTTCAACCATCCGAAGAATCTCTTCAAGAGGCTTCTGTTGAACTATAATCATGACAAACGACTCTCATATGACATTAGCCAACGATATAAAAATTACTGCATAAACAGCGCAAGTTTAATATGATTGAGACAGTATTGCTTAACTTTCACTAAATTATCATTCAATGCTTAATGTGGTCGGATGCCCCTCAACAATGATCTGGAGAAATTCTATCCCCCATGCCGCAAGGCCTGTCCTGCTGAAGTGAACATTCAGGCTTACATGGCTCTTGCAAGCCAAGGAAAATTCACGGAAGCTTTAGAGGTCATTAGAAGATACATTCCGTTTCCAGCCGTCTGTGGAAGAATATGCTTCAGCCAATGCGAAGAGAAATGCACAAGAAAAGACATAGATGAAGCTCTAAGCATCCGCGCCATAAAACGCCTCATAGCAGACCACGAACTCAAAAAAGGCAAATACAAAAAGCCAACCCCGATACGACAAAGGAACAGAGAAAAAGTAGCCATAATCGGCTCAGGTCCAGCAGGACTCACCGCAGCCTACGAGCTTGTCAAAATGGGATATCCAGTCACGGTTTTTGAGAAAGCCTCTAAGCCGGGTGGCATGCTTGGAAACTGTATACCCGCTTATCGTCTTCCAAAGGAAGTTGTTGATGTGGAAATCCAGTACATCGCTGAATTGGGCGTGAAAATAAGAACGAACATGGCATTGGGCAGAGACATAACCATAGAAGACTTATTTATTCAAGGTTATAAGGCGATTTTTGTAGCTATCGGCACGCAGAAATGCCTAAACTTGAACGTTGAAGGCGAAAATTTGCGAGACATCATTCACTCGCTCGAATTTTTAAGAAGCGTGAACTGCGGAGAATATTTGAAGCTTGGAGAAAAAGTGGCTGTGATAGGTGGAGGAAATGTTGCTGTTGACGTGGCGAGAACCGCCAAACGGCTAGGCGCCAACCAAGTAACGATGGTGTATAGGCGTTCCGAAAAGGAAATGCCCGCTCACCACAGCGAAATTGCGCAAGCAAAGCAGGAAGGTATAAGCTTTCTTTTTTTGGCATCTCCCAAAAGATTCCTCGGCAAAGACGGGAAAGTCAACTCGATTGAGTGCATCCGCATGAGCTTAGGACAGCCAGATAGAACGGACAGAAGAAGTCCAGTACCAGTCGAAGACTCAGAATTCACACTTCCAGCGGACACGGTGATACTGGCGATAGGAGAAAAGCCAGACACTTCTTTCTTGCCGAAACAGGTTGAAATCGCAAAAAATAGCACTATAGTAGCAGATCCTGTCACGTTCGAAACAGGGATGCCCGGCGTATTTGCAGGCGGAGACGCCGTCACGGGTCCAGCATCAGTTATTGAAGCCATAGCCGCTGGAAAGAAAGCAGCAATCTCCATAGACCGATACATAAGAGGCGTTAACTTGAAGGCAGTAAGAGAAACAAGTATTCTAGAAGCCAAATGCGCCACAGACGAAGAGCCACCGGAAAAGAAGCCTAGACTTGCAATGCCTTCTCTTGCGTTATCCCAAAGGTTTGGGAACTTTCATGAAGTTGAACTTGGCTTTGATATTGCAAGCGGCATGAAGGAAGCACGCAGATGCATGTTCTGCGGGCCATGCGCTGAATGCTTGGAATTCGAAGATTTATGCGAGTCTGACGAGGCGTTGGTGGACGAAGACAGGTGTATTGCTTGTGCGAATTGTGAAAGGGTCTGTCCTGTCGGAGCCATAAAAGTGGAGAAGTCTGTGGCAAAGGTTAACCGTAAACTGTGCAAGGGTTGCGGAACATGTGCTGTTGAATGCCCTGCACTGGCAATTTCCATGACCAATTTCACAAACGACAAAATCCTTACTTTGATAAAGGAGGCAAGAAAAACATGGAGAAACGATGCTCCTCAAGTCTTAGCGTTCGTCTGCGATTGGAGTCACAACTCAAACATTAAACAGCTAAAAAAAGACACAGAAGCCCAAATAATCCAAGTCAAATGCGCTGGAAGAGTAGACCCATTGCACATTCTCCAAGCCTTCACAATGGGGGCAGACGGAGTCTTGATTGTACATTGCCACAGTTCTGACTGCCACTACGTTTCTGGCGCCTCAATTGCCGATAAAAGAATGGAAGAGACGAAGAAATGGTTGAAGGTTGTTGGCGTGAAGCCCGAAAGGTTGCGAGTGGCGAAGACTTCTGCTTGCGAGGAAAGAGGCATTGGCGTAATCATTTCTGATTTTATGGCTGACTTGGAGAAGATGATGGCGAAGAGTGTTCTTCAAAAGGCTTAGAGAAGAGGTTTATAGCTGAGCCGACGCTTTTTATCGTCGTGGTGGAAAAGAGGAATGTGTGAATTTATGGTGTTTCTTGATGGAAAAACGGTTTTCAAAGATGCTGTTTACGCAAAGACGGAAAGCAGCAGTGTAATTGTCAAAGACATGCTAGGCGGATCTAAAGAGTTTAGAAACTGCAAGATCGTTGAAGTTGACGTAAACTCGACGCGTCTTGTCTTATCAAAATCGTGAAAGCTTAGAAATGTGCATACGAAGCAAGAAAGCCTGTTACTAATCCTAAAAATATTGGGAACGGAAGTCCAGGAAACATTCCTTTCTTTTCAAGCATTTTTAAGACTAAAAGGCATCCAGCCAAGATGCCCGTTACTGAGGCGAGGCATGAAATAGGGCCAAAGTTGAGAAACATGTGTCCAGAAAGCATGGAATAGAAAGTCAAGTCTCCCAGCCCCATTTGCATATCTCCAAAAGAGAAGCTTAGACCGCGCAACTTTTCAAGTCCGCTTTGAGCTATTTTTCCCACAGGTCCACGAAAAACTGCAACTGCGTCATAAACTGCCAAAAAACACAAGATCAGTACTGCACTGTAAGTGGGGATTGAGGCGCCTAAGAATGTGCCGAGAGCTCCTCCCAAAAGAAGAATAACCAAGTTGCTGAGTCTGTGAGTTCGAAAAATTGCAAAGTAGGCAACAACAGTAATCAACAATGATAATATAAGAATCAAAGCCTCAGCATAAGGGACAGTAAAAATTGATAGAACGGCGGATAAATAGACGACGGAGAGCATGAACACAGCAAGAGTCAAAGCGAAACCAGTCAGAACACTGATTATTTTGCGGTTTTTGCGTTTCAAAAGCAAGTAAATAAGTGATGCGCCTGCCGCTACAAGGATGACGAAGTATAAGGCATTGTAAAATGATCCGAAAACATCTTCAGGAAAAGGTGTTATCATGTAACGTTGCACATCGGACGCTTGAATGAGAAAAGCACAGGTTACTCCAAAAACAAGGCTTACAATGATAGGTGCCAGATATATCAGTCCAAGTTTAAATCTTGCGTTCATAATGGTCATCTTTGCTCTTCTAGTAATTTTTCAACTTTCAACTGGCATTTGTTGCAGAATAGGCTTTGCTTTCTGTCAGTATCGAAGATGGAGTTAGAGAAGTGCATGACGCAAAACGGGTTGGAACAATGTGTTAAGCCTAGCGTATGCCCCAGTTCATGCACAGCCTCCTTGGATGCGCGTTCAACGAAAAGCTCCATGTTCGAAGAGTTTCCGTAATATTCTGGTTTTAACCGCAGCAGAGATATCAAGGCTGCAGTCCCGGGACACTCAGCCTGTCCGAAAACGAAATTTAGCTCTTGCATAAAGATGTCGATGTCTGCAATTCCGAGAATGTGATCCACAGTTTTTGTTTTTGCGGCATATTTGCGGATTTCATTCAAGATCATGTCTGAGCGGTATTGTTGCCTTGTCTTGTTGAAAGCTTCTTCAGGTATTGACAGCACTTTCTCGATTAGCGTGTAAGTCGTGTTTGGGAAAGCAGTTTTCAGGTTTTCTTCGATTCTGCTCAAAACGTAAGAATCTACTTGCCCAATGCGGAGTATGCCGACATTCATGTGCTTGCCACTTTACACTTCGAACATGTCTCCAGTCCTCGGCGCCACAGCCTCCAAGCCCAAATCGCTTTTAATCCATTTCGCGAAGTGCTCACAGTTTCCTTCTGCACCGTGAACAACGAAGATTTTGGGTTTTCCGCCAAGCCGTTTAACTGCTTCCTTGAGTTCGCCTGCTCCGCAGTGTGATGAAAAATCGAAGTGTTTAACGCGGGCTTTGACTTTCCTCATTTTCCCATCTATGACGCATATGCCTTTTTCCAGCAGTTCCTTTCCCGGCGTGCCTGGGATCTGATAACTTACAAGGAATATGGCGTTATGGGCTTTTTTTCCGAGTTTTGAAGTGTAAAACATTGCTGGGCCGCCTTTAAGCATCCCCGCAGGCGAAATTATTACGCCTGGAGATTTGAGGGCGTTTCTTCGGTCTCTCCACCCTTCCACCCAGTCCAGAGAATGCATCGTGGTCATGAAAAGTTTGTGGTCTCTAAGGTACTGCGGGTAGTTCATCATCAGTTTGCTTGCTTCGCGCGCCATGCCGTCAATTGTCACGGGATATTCGAAATGGTGCGCAGCTAACACGCACGCGATTTCTTGGGACCTGCCAACTCCAAATGCTGGAACGAGAACGGTTCCGCCTCTTTCAACAACATCTGTGACTTCGGTTACAAAGTTCTTTTCTAGCTCTTGACGTTCGGTGTGGTCTTCGTCTGCGTAGGTGCTTTCCATTATCACAGCGTCAAGGTCATTGTAATCCATTTTTGCGCCGCCTAAAAGCCGCGTTTCTACAATGTTAAAGTCTCCTGTGTAGAGTATTCGCTTTCCTTCGGCTTCGATTAGGATTTGTGCGCTTCCGGGGATGTGGCCAGCGTTTAAAAGCTGGAATTTCATGTCGCCGATTTTTTCTTCAACACCGAATTCTAAGTGCTTATTGTTTCTCACCATGGTTTTAAGTTCGAGGTATTCAAATGGCAGATAGTAACTGGATAAGTGGATGAAATCGGCGATGAGCAACTGCGCCAGTTCCAAGTTTAACCTGTTTGTGTATAGCGGCTTTTTTCCCTGCACATAGTAGATTGGCAGTGCACCTGAATGGTCAAGGTGGCTGTGGGTTAAAATGAGGGCATCGACTTCTTTTGGTGGTAAGTGCATTGGGAAACCTGGCTCATGGTTTAACATTACGCCGTAGTCGAGTAGAACTTGGGTTTTTTGAGTTTTTACGGCGATTGCTATTCTTCCTACTTCGCGGCTTCCGCCCAGAAACCGCAATTGTGGTGGGCTCATTGTTTTTCTTCCGTTAATTCAGTAATGATGGCTTTTGCTATTTTAAAAATGTATTGACTTTTAGGTTCGTGCAACCCTGACCAAACCCCTTTTGATGGCTTTCAGAATCGCGTCTATGTCTGAATCGGCTTGGATTTCCGTGTAAACACTCCATAGTTCTTCGGCTGAATGCGCATCACTGCCTGCAACGCCAGGCAAGCCCATTGTTTTAGCAAGGTTTTCGGCAAGCCTATTGGCGTGAGGCGTTGAGGCGCCGTTGAGTGTTTCTATGGCGTCGAAGCTGTAGTTATTGGCTGTGTCTCCTAAGCCGAAGGCTCTGTATGGATGGGCGACTATTGTTAAGGCGGCTCTTTGTTTTGCGAAGTCGATTATGCTTTGGGTGTTAAATGGTGTTGGTGGCAGTTCTTCTGCGCCTAGGATTATTATGTCGCCGTTAGGTGTGCCTATTTCAACTGCTGGGATTATTATGATGTCTTTGTATGCTGAGGCTAGTTGCCGCACGTGCTTGTAGCCTTCGAGTGTGTTGTGGTCTGTTATGGCTATGGCCTTGATTGTTGGATGCGCATGGAGCTGGTCTACTATGGTTTTAGGGTTTGTTGATGCGTCAGGTGAGTATTTTGTGTGGATGTGCAGATCAGCGCGGATCAAGAGTTTTGCGCTTCCTATTTACTGCAAGATGTTGTGTAATAAGAATTATGTGGTTTGTCTCTGTTGCTCGATGGCGCAATAGTCCTCATTATTCATAGGCTGGGTTTTTGGCTGCAAGTTTTGAAGAGAACGTTGCTAGGTGGTAGGATGTTTCGTTGGTAAAGGCGATGATGTAGAAGACTCTGTTCTGAATTGTCTAGCCCTCCCTTATTTATAGATTGAACTTTTAAGTGTCTGGTGAATTTCATGTTTTAAGGGTTGACTTGGTTTAGAAATCTTAATTAAGGTTATTAAAAATTTAAATAGTGCAATCACTTAACACAGAACATCAAAATGAGGTCGGGTTCATGGCAACATTCACCACAGTGGTAACTGAGACTCCTTACCGAAAAGGGGGATAGGCGATACGAGTCGGTGGCTTCGACATGGTCAGGGTAGATGAAAAATTAGATGTACGCAAAAAAATATGCCCAATGCCAGCCTTACTAACTAATAGAAAACTGCAAACGATGAAAACTGGAACTGTTCTTGAGGTTACCGGAGACTACGCAACGGCCCGAGAGAACATACAGCGTTTATCAAAGCAACACGGACATAAAGTATTACAAGTTGTAGATGAACATGGAGTTTTTCGAATTTACATTGAAAAGGTGTGAAATAGTGCAAAGTTCAAAAATTCCTAAGCTAAAACCTTGGCAAACTGGTCTAATTGTCGGACTTTTAGCAGCTTTGATTCAAATAGTATACAATCTTATACCGCAAACGGTTGAGGGAAATCCGAGCTATAAAACTGGTCCAGTTGCCTACGGCTACTGCATGTTCTGTCATGTGAGAGATTTAGTAAACTGGAGCATTAAAGGATTAGTACCGTGGATGACCCCCGCTCCAATTTCAGCCGTCGTTCCAGCTTTAACGATCATTGGAATAATTGTTGGTGCAGCTTTGACGGCAATTGCGGCGAAGGAATTTTCTTGGAGACGGACAATCAATCCTGCATTGGCTTTCATTTATGGAAGTCTAGTGGCATTTTTCGCCGCGATACTTGGAGCTTGTCCAATTCGAATAATGTTAAGATTATCGTATTTTGATGTTATCGGATTAATTGGTTTGTTCTCAGTGATACTTGGAGCTATTACTGCGACCGAATTTGTTCTGAAAAGAGGAGGAGGAGGAGGAGGAAGTTAAATTGCAGGTTTACGCATTTGCTCTTGCCACATTTGTTGTTGGACTTATTGGTGGCATCTTGTTCCAAAGATCTGGATTGTGCACGGTTGGAGGTTATAGAGATTTCTGGTTATTCAGAGATACGCATTTGCTTAGGGGCGCAATTACGTTTATTATCGGAGCTTTTATCGGGTACGTAATTTTATGGTTGACTAAAACGATATTCGCAACCGGAACGTTTCCATGGGTTTTCTATAAGGGATTGTCGGCAATCCCAGGAACTATTTTGGGCGCCAACGCTGAAGGACTTGTGCCAACCCTTTTGGTCGCGATCTTCGGTGGTTTTGGGGTTGGATTCTTTTCAATACTTGCCGGGGGATGCCCGATGAGGCAATTCGTCATGGCTTCTGAAGGAAACAAAAGCTCAATCGCTTATGTGTTAGGGTTTGCACTCGGCATTCCAATTACTTACGCAATAATACATGCCTTACTAGCTTAACATGGAGAAAAAATGACGCCTGTCTAGGGTGGAGTAGATGCTGAAAACAAAATCTGAAGAACAAACAAACGAGGGATTAGGTTTAGTCACTTTCTATGATGTACGCGAAGCATTTAAAACTGAAAAGCTACTCAAAAAATCGGGTTACGCAGTCAAAGCTGTTTTGCCTCCTCCCCAGTTCCGCAACGGCTGTGATACGGCAGTTGAATTTAACATAGTTGAACGTGTAGGGGTTGAACGTTTTCTTGAAAATAACAAAGTTGGATATCTTGATGTAATTTCAATAGACAATTTTGGAATTAGACCGCTAGAACTTGTTAAAAGGACAGATTTTGGCGATTCAATTATGATTAGAGCTGGAATGGTGAAAATTACTGTTGATAAAAAAACAGGCACGATCGTAAACATTTCTGGTGGAGGTTGCCCCGATATACCCTACCTTTACATTCAATTAATTGATAAGAAAATTACCGAAGCCCCGCGCCCTAAAGAAATTGGATATACACTTTGTGCTTATCTGCTTGACAGAGCCTTTGAAGAGGCTTTAGAGGTTTATAGTGCATTCAAAGGAGAAGCGCATGTGGAGAAGTGATTTTGGTAGGGAGAACTGGCGCACATGAAGAGGTATGCCCATTTAAAGTATAAGTTAACGCAGAAAGTGGCTCTCCATGGATGCAGTTGCAAGTTGCCGAGGAGAGAACTCTATGAGCTTTTACAGGCAACGGGCCTCAATAAGGTAACTGACGAAAGAGTGCTCACTGGAGTCGGGGATGATGCTGGAGTCGTTAAGGTGTCAAGAAACATGGCTGTAGTCCAGCATCTTGATTTCTTCACGCCACTTATCGATGACCCTTACATTCAGGGTCAGATAGCAGCTTGTAACTCAGCAAGCGATGTCTTCTCAAAAGGCGCAACAGATGTTATTGGTGTGTTGGCAATTATCGGCAGTCCTGTAGATATGCCCGACCATGTTTTAAAAAAAATGGTTAAAGGTTTCCACGATCACTGCTCCACTATAAAAGCGCCGATAGTCGGCGGACACACGCTGTTGTGCCCATGGCCTATAATTGGGGGCTCAGTGGTAGCCGTAACCAGAATCTCAAACATCGTTTACAACTCTGGAGCAAAACCCGGAGACACCCTATTCCTAACTAAACCTTTAGGCACACAGCCTGCTATGGGCATCTTAAGAGTGCCTTTGGAAGATCAGGAGGCTACTACAAAAGGCATACCGCACTCCATTATATCTGCAGCCATAGATAAGGCAATCGAGATAATGACGACTCCGAATAAGGATGCTGCTGAAGCTATGCTTGAAGTCGGGGTTAACGCTGCGACAGACGTGACTGGTTTCGGTTTTCTTGGGCAATCAGAAATCATGGCCAAAAGAAGCTGCGTTGACATCGTATTACACACTATGCCCGTCATCAGGGGAACCATTGAATTATCAAATGCGTTGGGTTACGGTTTGGAAGAGGGAGTGTCAGCTGAAACCTCAGGAGGACTCCTAATATCTGTTAGGAGAGAAAAAGCGGATTTACTAGTTTCTTCGCTTGAACGTAGAAAGATTCCTGTATGTGAGGTGGGCCTTGTAAAGAAGGGTACGGGTAATGCACATTTGCTAAAGAAACCTAAGATAATTGAGGTTTAGACTAGGGGAAATCGGTGTAGCGAGACTAGTCGAGGGCTTTAAAGTGTTTGAGTTCTCTAGTTTGCGTTGAAATAACGAGAGTCAGTGGAAACTCTGCTGATGGTTGGACATAAGTAAAAGCTAATAAAACATTAATAGGAATCGGAAACATCGATGGATTTGGGAAAAGTAAATATGAGCATTAGATTAGATCATTTAAGGACGTTCATCACTGTATCCGAAACAGGCAGTTTTTCAAAGGCAGCGGAAGAGTTAAGGATAAGCCAAGGCACCGCCAGCAACCACATAGCTGCCCTTGAAAAGTTTTTCGATGCAAAGTTGTTCGAGCGGACTTTGGAAGGCGCCAAACTGACCGAAGAAGGCAAAGTCCTTCTAGGGGAAGCTAAGAGGGTGCTGGAGGCTATAGAACTTGTGAAGCAGCAACTCGAGGAACTCAGGAGCCAGCCAAGAGGCGTTATTCGGCTTGCGACAGGCAACATTCCTGGGGAGTATATTATTCCGAGGATGGTTGCCGAGTTCAAGAAGGATTATCCAGAGGCGGATGTCGAGATTGATTTGTCGGATAGTGAAACAAGTCTTAGGATGCTTGAAGAGGGAAAAGCAGATATGGCAGCCGTTGGAAGTCTGATGGATCGCGCTGGGAATTTGGAAACCATCGAGATCGCTGAAGAGCGCTTGCTCCTCATAGTCCCTCCAAAACATGAACTGGCAGAAAAAGATGCTGTAACCCTCAAGGAAATCCTAAAATATCCATACATTAACCGAAAAAAGACATCAGGAACCCGAAGGGAGGTTGAGCGGATACTAAGAGAGGCTGGCATATCGCCCACTAAACTGAACAGTGTATTAGAACTTGGCGACACAGAGTCTATCATAACTGCAGTTTCAGAGGGACTAGGAATCAGTATCCTCTCATCAATCGCAGCGAAGAAAGCAGAGACTGCTGGACTGGTGAAGACACTTAATATACTTGAGGTTAACAGTGGAAGGAAACTATACATAGCTCGCATCATGAAGCCACATCATCCAAGACTTATGGAAAAATTCTGGGACTTCGCTAAAGAAAAAAAGCGCAGAAATCCTTGAAGCCCAGCACTTCAGGTTTGCAGCCCAAGGTGTGATGCTGCAGCCGAGTGGACAATTAATCTGCTTAATTTCACCTAGTAAGGATTAGGCCTAACAAAAATACGAGTCCACAGTCCAAAATCAACCCAACTAATGTTGCTATTCCACCCATTTTGTAGTTTAAGAATGTGATGCTTAACCAAAGCGCCACAAAAATAATGATGGTAAATATAATCTTTAGGAGTAATTTCTTTAATCGTATTTTCATATCTTATTCTCTTCCTTGACTGTGCCAATCTTTCCGTTCTTGTCCTAGTTTGTTTGCATCTGACCCAGAAAAGGTTTTTGGTTATTGAAAAATGCAGTTTTCATTTTCCTCTTTCTATGTGAGAAGAAACAGACTTTATACTCGCTCCGATTCTCTTTTCAAGTGTGATGAAGTCTCACTTTCCAAAGGATATTTGCCGCAACTGAAAGTTTCGTATACATCCCATGGACTAAGCAAAATCAGAAGCACCATATTCCGCCTCCTCTCCTACCTTTTCAAACTCGATTTTCTCTTAGAGAGAATAGAGACCGGGCTAAACCTATATGGCTCAAACTTCGACAACTTTTTTGCGGCAGTCCGAGCACAAATCATACTCTAACAATTGAATAAGTTCCCATGCTCTTAATTCTCGTCCGCACTTGTCGCAAAAGAATCTTCGAGCCAAACTGCCTTCCCCTTTTCCTGTCTTGACAAGTTGATCTTTGTCTCTTTGAGTTAAAAAGGCATCTTCCTAAACCGTAATATTACTACACACGATTTCACATACGAATGCTATTTGCCACAGTTGAGTTTGGTAAAAAATGGAGGGATCAGGCTATCCTCGTAATGCTCCGCCTATGAGCCCGCCGACAGCTGAGATTATTCCGCCAACGATGCTGGCCAGAATTATTATTATTCCCACTATGAAGCCTGTGGCTGCACCGAATAATCCTCCCAAAATGCCACCCGCCAATCCTCCGACCACTGTAGTAGCAATTACTGTCAATACGGCGACAATTATCGCACCGAATATTCCTGCAAGGAAACCTGCCCAAGCGCCTCTCCACATTCCTCTTGCCACAAGACCCGCCACAAACCCGCCAATCACATGACCAACCAAACCACTAAGCGGCGAAAACCATCCAAGCAACACTATGACTAGAAAGCCAACGAAAGCACCGCCCCATACACTTCCAGGTCTCTGTCCCATGTTAAACACCTCAACAGGTGTTATTGGTTCGTTTTCTATAAAAGATTACTGCATGACTTGAACAGCGAGTAATCCGCGTTGACCTTGTGATTCTTCATGGCTCAATATCAGGTGCGCGGTCCAATCCACTTATTATGGCAAGTGATGCATTCGCGAGTCTCATTATCCCTGTCGAAACCCCAGATCGTGACAAGTAATGAATGACATTTTGGACACGCGTCGCCTAATTCGGGGATTTCAGGCGCGAAGTGCTCAGCTATGATTCTCTTGAAGAGCACGACGATTTTTAACGCGCATTCGAGTATTTGTTTTGTCTGAGTTTCGCCGAAGAGCCATACTCGCGTTTCAGGCGTGGAAAGATATTTCAGTATTATCCTGTTGTAACCTATGTTTGCGATTATTTCAACTGCGTTTTCAAACTCTGCTCTTTCATCGCTGCTAAACCTTCCAGACAGCATCTTGAGCGCTTCCTCTTGGTTCGGCTCGGTGTCCGGCTTGCCTCCATAACAGTGGATCAATGCGCGTGCGATGTTCTCAACACTTGCAGAAGCATCCTGTACAGCGGACGTGTAGTTCCCCAAGTCTAAATGCGATTTGGCAGCTGCTAAGTGATTATCCGCCAACTTGATAAGTCCCACTATGGATTTCCGCCATTTTTCAACGATTATTTGGACGTTTTCCTGCATGATTCCTGCTTGCTGCTGGCTATTCTCGGGTATTCCTTCTGCGGGCATTCTTTGGCGTATGCTAATGTAAGGATCCAGTGGAGTGTACGGTCGAGGAATTGCATAAGTTAGCGGATCGTTACTAGTGCTGGTGCGGATTAGTTGAGCAGTGGGGCGGCGGTTTGCTTGCAGACGTGCCCGCAGTCTTTGCTCTTTTTGTTCAGGACTGTTTGCTTTCAATGCCACCAGTATCAATCCTAGGATAACCCCTAGCAACAAAACTAACGGCTCCATACATGATTCTCCTTTACGCTATCAGGGAAAGGCTTCTTTTAGGAGGTGGCTGTCTCATCGACGTAGCCGAGTTGCCTGTATCTTCGCCGCATTTCTGCGAATCTGTCCGGCGGACCACTTTCCATGTCTTTTAGGTGTTCCGCATTCCTTACGTTGACTGTGAGTTTGACGTATTTTCTCACGAGTTGTCTGATGAGAAATTCGAAAGAGTGTGGATCGTTTTTCTTAGCCTCTTCAAGCTGCTCTTTGAGATGTTGGCAATCGTTTGCGCCTATAACTCCGAAATGCCTTCTCATCTCCTCTTCTAGAAATTCCTCTAGATTTTCGTCTCGGATGTCTAGTGCCCTATATGGGGTGAAGTACCCCTCTTCAACCATCATTTTCGAAACTATGGGGATTACGATATCATGTATTATACCCCTACTCATGCGGGAACCTCCAGTGTTACAACAAGCAGATTGCTGGCATTTTATATTTAAGCATTGCTAAATATATATAAGTGAAATCTCCTTATTGTAACACTCGTTCGGAATGGGGAGCAAACTGTCAAAACTCACAGGACTACAAAAACAACTCAGCGACATCATGGATATGCTGAGACACATGAACCACAGACTGGACAAGCTAGAAGAACGCGCTTACGCCCCAAGACAAAACTATGTCTCAGGAACATTATCATCATTGCCTGAACACCTCAAAAAGTCAATGGAGACAATTGCAACCATCGGCGAAGCAAATGCTCAACAGATTTCTGAAAAGACAGGGAGAAGCAGAGCCGCGGAGAGTGACTATTTAAATCAGTTGGTCGATAGAGGTTTTTTAAGAAAAGAAAGAGTGGGAAAAGAAATTGTTTTTCAGGTTTTTAACTTGCACACTGTTTGTCCTATGTGCGGAAGCCAAGTGCTCATAACCGCACGTTATTGCAGTCGCTGTGGACTTGCCCTGTCGAAAGATTATGAGAACTTAATTATTCCAAAACCAAGGAACAGGTCTAGACAAAGCCGTTTCTCTAGCGAAATCTAAGTCGTCGTATGCTTTGGTTCAAGCTCAGCCTTGGTTATTAGATAATAGCCGCTTTGACCCTTCCAGACTTTTTCAGCTTCGATTATCTTCAACCTTTTTCTGAAGAACGGCGCGTCAAGCACAAGAGTTTCGTATTCTCCCCCTTCCCCGACAACAGAAATACCATACCGCTTGTTAAGCCCAACCAAATCCGCGAATGCGGCTTCATCAATTCTTCTTCCAAGCCATTCTTCACTAAATCCGTATGCGGAAACTCCGGTTATTATCGTCTCGAAACCCAATTCAAGAATCTCTTTCAACATTTCTACTGGGTTTTGATGCCACAAAGGCGCTAAACACTCAAGCTTCAACTGTTCACAGAGCTTTTCTATCCTTGTTTTTTGATAGGTGGACGCTATTGCCCCTGAAACTACTCCTTCAACATTAAGCTTTTCAATCACGTGTTTGAGGTCTTCGATCTCTTCTTCTTTGACTCCAGAAGTTTCAGCCTTGACAAGAGGAATTCCCACAGCTTCAGCAAACAAGCCCATGAGATGCATGTTCGGATAGTGAAACATCCAACTGTCTTCTTTTTGTGGGATCATGCTGACTAGGCACTTCACATCGTGACCTTCGTTTAAAACTCGGTGAAGTGCTAAGGTCGAGTCTTTGCCTCCGGTGGCTAAAACTGCAACACGCACACGATAACCTCTTACCGCCTAGTAGCGAATTTCTTTATGCCTTTACTCCACGAGTTTTCTTCTGGCTTCCTCAAATAAGGCTTCTGTTCGCATTTGCCAATTCTTAAAGTCTTTAGGAGTATCTGGATAAATTTTGTAATGGGTTCTTACTTGTTTCATCAAATTTGCCGTGAGCCGAAGCTTGTTGAGAAACCTTATTCTTTTCAACCCTTTGAAAACTCGCTTAGCTTTCTCAGAAATATTTAGATGAAATTCTTCGCCTAAGCCAGCCCTTAGAACATCCTCTTCATTCATAAGCGCATATTTCATGCCATAATTCAGTTCCTCATCACGAGACATCAAGAGCAAGAAACGAAAGACATCCAAGCCCGCCTGCTTTGCCCCATACATGTCCATATACTTACAATTATAAGGCCAGAGAGACTCTTGGCTCACATCGCCTTCTTCCAGAGCGTCAAGAATTGTTTTTCCAGCAAGATATCCGCTCAACATTGAGGGACCTATTCCTCCGCCGTGAATTGGATTCACAAGGCATGCTGCGTCGCCGAGAATAGCCACTCCGTTTCCTACCATGTTATCCAATGGTCTGCGCGTGGGGTCGTACCATGCCCCTCCATTCAGGAGCAGCGAGCCTTCGAAAAGCGGTCTTGTCAGAATTTGCTCGTAGAACTGCTTCTTAGGATTCGGGAACTTGTTTCGCATACAAATACCTAGACCAGCGTTCACTTTTGCTCCGCCCTTGGGAAAAATCCATGTGTAGCCTCCCGGAGTTACTTTTTGATTTAGGTAGATCTCGCAGTAGGTTGCGTTCTCAGCTTCTTGTTTTAGTTGTCTTATTTCGCGGTAACAGGCTTCCACATCCTCGTTTGCAACTTTTTTATCTACTCCCATTCCGCTGGGTAGTTTTCGTCTAACTGCAGCCACAAATCCGCTTGCATCCAAAACAACTCTTGCTCTTAGATTGAGGTTCTCGCCAGTTTTCAGGTTCTTAGCCGAAATTCCTGCCACGAAATTCTTCTCAATTATCGGCTCTAAGCATTGTGTCGAATCTAGAAGCACAGCACCTTTGTCGAGGGCTTTTCTCAGCAACCATTGTCCGAAAAAACGTCTATTCAAGAGATAGCCCACGAAATCCTCATGCTTGATGGTAAAAATAGTTTCCATGCTTGGCGAGTAAATTCTGATGCCTTCAATTCTTTTGTCAAATTCGGCTCCATGCGGTTTTTCCAGACCAACATTTTTAAGGTGATGCTCTCCGAGCGCATCTCCGCAGATTTTCTCGCCAATTTCTTCCCTATTCTTCAACTCAACCAAACAGACTTTCAAGCCTGCTTCAGCAGTTGTTTTTGCCGCTAGGCAGCCTGCTGTTCCGGCACCGACTACGATGATGTCGAATTTCAATTTTGCCTCTCCAAGGTATACTTTTCATACCATGTTGTATAGGTAAACCTTTATAAATCATGAAGTATGCCGCGTCACACTAGGTGTGAGATGAATAACTCAAAAATAGCGCTTGGAGACGAACTTCGAAAACTCATTGAGGCACGCATTAAACGAACCCTCAGCGGCATAGAAGAGACTCTTCAACAAGTCTTGGAGAACCAAACAACAAGCCTAGAAGATTTGAAAAGGGATATACGTGGTCTTGAAGACAGCTTTAATCTCTTGTCTCAAAAATGGAACCTTGAAATGCTCTACATACTATTCTTGAAGAGCACGAGCAGTTTCAATGAACTTAAAAAGATACTCGGGGTGAACTCTCGTACATTGTCGGACAAGCTGAAAAACCTGAGGCGCTATGAATACATAGAAAGAACCGTTAAGACTGGACCGCCTTTACGAGTTGAGTATTGCCTCACGACAAAGGGGAAGAACACTGTGCTGTTGGCTTTGCCTTTGCTCTACTATTCAAGCACTACGCAGTAGCTTCAGGTTTTCCTACTTGATTTTTGCGTGACTGATTGGAATTTCTGTTGTTTCTTTCGTAGTTTCGAAAACCATGCATGTGAGGGTTTTCTCTATTCCCCTTACTAGTCTCAGTTTGTCGATGACAAACTTTCCCATTGTATCAACGTTCTCGGATTTGATTTTTACTAAGAGATCCCAGTCGCCGGTTATTATGTGAACTTCTTGGACTTCTGGGAATTTGGCTATTTCTTGTGCGACGGCTTTTTGCGAAAGTATGTTCTCGTTATCCTTTGTTCTGTAGGAAACAGAAGCCAGAATGAAGGCTGTTGTGCCGCTGTTGAGCTTTGATGCATCTAGAATTGCTCGGTACTCTTTTATGATGCCTAGCTCTTCCATGCGTTTGGTTTTTGCAAAGACTGTTGTTATTGGCGAGTTGATTTTTTTAGCGATTTGTTTTGCCGTTAGTTTGCAGTTGTTTTGTATGAGGGCTAGAATGGCTAGGTCTTTTTCGTCTAGTTTTTGCATGTTTGTAATTATTACATGTTTTTGCTATAAAAGCCTTCTGTTTTTGGATTTTCTATAACATTTATTATAAAAAACTTATTACCCACGACGTGTATCTGGATACACCGTAACAAATCATTCGATACATGTAAAAAATAGAAGGTGAGTTTGTTTGACTGATGAAAAAGCTGGGCTTCAAAAAAGCCTAACAATCCTAAGCTTACCGACTGACACGCCAAAGCCGATGGAGCAACTTTCGGAAATCGAGATGCAAAGAAAACAATGCCTAAGCAGGATAATGACTTACACGCTAAGCTATTTCACTTCAGAATTTGTCAAGGCTGATTTTGAATGGTTATTGCCAGTCGTATTCTCCAAATGCACAGACCCTCTGTGGCCAGATCCGGGAGCGTCTATTGAGAAGCGCCTCGAAGTGGAGATTTACGGAAAAGTCACTAGAACGACGCTGAGCATGATAATTCACAAGATGGTTGCTTGCTCCTTAGCCTATCCAAAATTGTTTGCTTTGTCACCGAACGTGAGAATCGAAAAGAGGGAGAGAGCGAACACGGGAAGGCACGCCTACGAGTTCACACAACTAGATTTTGAAGTAAGAAACGCAACTTCCGAGGATATTAGAAGCTTTGTTGAAGGACAGATTTGCGGATTGATAAAAAGTCTGAAGAAAAATCTAAGCGAGGAGCTTGCTTGCATAGGTAGACATGACAGCCTAAAAGTTCCAGAAATGCCGTTCAGAGTCTACGATAAAAAAGACCTTGAAACAAAATATGGAAGTGATTGGGAGTCTAAGCTACCGCTTGAAATATCTGATCCAGTGTGGGTTACAAATGTTCCCCGAGAGTTCTATGACTTCGAAGAAATTAAAAATGGCAAATGGGACAATTACGACTTAATCTTGCCCAAATACGGTGAAGTGTTGTCTGGTGCTAGGAGAGAGTGGGAGTACGACAAAATAGTCAGAAAAATGGAAAGAGACAAAGTCAGAAAGGAAGACTATGAACTACTTTTAAAACTAGCGAAGGAAAGAAGACTGAAACCCTCTGCCGGAGGCGGAATAGGAATTGAGAGACTTATCACTTGGATCGCAGGAGCTCGGCACATAGGAGAAACACAACCATTTCCAAGAGTCCCAGGAGTTGTCTACGATCTATAGCCGTGAAAACATGTGTCTTGGAAACCCGCTTTTCATTAGATTTAAGCATTTCTGATTCATACTGAAACCTTTAAAAGGCATAAGTGTCTTGCAAACGCAGAAAATAGTCCAAAACAATGAGCTGTAGGAAATGAATGCACAAATTGAAGTGTTACAACCAAAGTTGAGCCGACTTGACTACGAGAAGTTATGCGCGATAGCTGATATTAAAGTTCACCAATTCATAGCCGAAGCAGACGAACTTTGCAACCCTGAAAAAATCTTCATCTGCAGCGATTCTGCTGAAGATATTGCACACGTTCGACGCAAAGCAATCGCTACCGGTGAGGAAAACGCTATTTTGGCACTTTCTGGGCACACCGTTCACTTTGATGGAATATATGATCAGGGTCGAGATAGACAAGTCACCAAGTACCTTGTGCCCAAGGGAGAATCCCTCAGTAAGGCGCTTAACCAGATTGGTCGGGATGAAGGTCTGGCAGAAATAAAGAGTCTTCTTAGAGATGCGATGAAAGGACGTACAATGATTGTTCGCTCCGTTTCCTTAGGGCCTCCCCACTCCATATTTACGCTTCTAGGTGTGCAGTGCACCGACTCGTGGTATGTGGCGCACTCTGAAGACCTGCTCTATAGGCATGGTTTTCAAGCGTTCCGCCAAGCAGAACCACATAGGGGCTTTTTGCGTGTCGTGCATTCTGCGGGGAAATTGGACGAGAATATGATTAGCATAGAACACGAGAAGAAACGCGTCTACATTGATTATGCTGGGGACACTATTTACAGCGTCAACACCCAGTATGCCGGAAACTCTGTGGGCTTTAAGAAACTTGCCTTTCGCCTCGCCATTCGCAGAGCTAACCATGAGGGATGGTTGGCTGAACACATGCTGCTTATGGGAGTGCATGGTCCAGGAGGACGTAAGACATATTTTGCTGGCGCATTCCCGAGTGCATGTGGCAAAACCTCTACCGCTATGCTCCCAGGAGAAACCATACTGGGCGATGACATTGCCTACATTCGAAACATTGCTTCAGTTGCCCGTGCAGTAAATGTCGAGTCTGGCATCTTCGGCATTATTCAGGATATTAACCCTAATGATGATGCTTTGATTTTCAAGGTGCTTACCAGTCCTGGTGAGGTTATCTTCTCTAATGTGTTGGTCAAAGATGGCAAGCCTTACTGGTTAGGTATGGGTTCCGAGCTTCCAAAAGAGGGAATGAACTTTTCTGGGAAATGGTACGAAGGCAAAAAAGATCAACATGGCAACGAGATTCCGCCAGCTCACAAGAACGCCCGTTACACCGTAACTCTCAAAGCATTGGAAAATTGCGATCCTGAACTGGATAATCCTATGGGTGTGGAGTTGAGCGGCATAATGTATGGAGGCCGCGACGCCAAAGCCTACGTGCCTGTTCAGCAGAGCTTCAGTTGGGAACACGGTATCATCGCTTATGGAGCATCTCTAGAAACCGAGTCAACTTTCGCCACTATTGGTGAAGAAGGTGTTCCGGAGATAAATATGATGAGCATTCAAGACTTTATCTCCATTCCTTTGGGGCAAAACGTCCGCAACAACTTGGCGTTTGGAAAAAAACTTGAGAAAGCACCTCTTATTTTTGGAGTTAACTACTTCCTGCGGGATAAGGAAGGCAAATTCTTGAACACCCCTAGAGACAAGCACGTGTGGATAAAGTGGATGGAGCTGCGCGTGCATAATGAAGCTGAGGCAGTAGAGTCTCCTACGGGCTGTCTTCCAAAATATGAGGATTTGCGTCGGCTCTTCAACCAAGTATTGGCTGAAGACTATGCAAGGGAAGATTATGTCAAACAATTCACGATTCGTGTTCCGGAAAACTTGGCGAAGATTGAGCGGGTGAAGGGATTCTACCAAGAAAAAGTCTCTGACACACCTGCAGAACTCTTTCATATACTGGTTCAGCAACGCGAGCGCCTGCTCAAAGCCAAGGAGCGTTTCGGTAACTACATCTCACCCGAGAGTCTTGAAGAATAAGAATTCTTCGTGAATACGAAAATAGTCACAGCAGCAAAACCGCAAAGAAACATACACTTTTTTATCTTTTTCTAAATCAAACCTAAAATGTATTTTGAATACTTATTGGTAATTCACAATAGTTAATAATATTATGAGCTATCCATGAAAAATCAGTGAAGAAAGGTCAAAGTGTTGGAAATGATGAAAAAAACAGACTTAAAGAAACCAATCGCGTATACCGTCGATCTTACGAAAATCGATGGAGACGGAGCCTTTCCGTGCCCCAAATGCGGCATCATAATATCTCCGGACGATGAGACAGAAGAAGTCTACCATATTGTCGAAACAAAAGTCAGGAACGACGAACTTACAGAACTAGTAATAACGTGTAACAAATGCGGAACCAACATCAAACTCACAGGTTTTCTACCTCAACCTGAAAGTTAAACTATTGAAAGCCGTCATAGGGCATCTTCTGTCCGCGTTTCCTAGTCACAGCAAAGGCACTGTTTACCGCGACATGTCAAGATCATTTGGGAACGCATTGATTTTTTTCAGATGTTTTTGGCTATGCTGAACCTAGCAAGCATTATCGACTACATGACAACATTCGAGTAGAACGCCTTTATCGAGATATCTTCGTTAAGAGCGATCGTTCTAGTTGCAGTCGTGTTACCGTCTTCCCAACCAATAAACGTGTAGATTATGCCATTTTGCATATAGCTTGAATCAAAAGATATAACGTATGTTCCTTCAGCCAAAATATCTGTCCATATTGTGGTTGCATTAGCGTACATTGAATCAGCATAATATACGCGGAACCTAACCTGAGACAGGCTAGAATCTACTTTCAACTGATGAACTGGCACAGAAATCGTCATTCCACAGAGAATGAATACTATAAGCAATATGGGAATTATGGCTTTTCGAGCTTTGGAAAGAGACGAAACGTCATCTAAGGGTCCGGGATGCCTGGACAATGACAGGAACAGCACGAATATAGCCATAGGATAGTATCCGTTCCATACTAGAAAGAAAAGTGAAGCAATCGTCAAAACGCCTCTAACCTTGTCTCCAGAGATTGATCTTGCCACATGCCCGCCGTCAAGCATGCCTGTTGGTAGCAAATTCAACATGGTGACAATCAATCCTATCATTCCTGCAAACGCCACTGGATGCAAAAGAATGATGTTGCCAACTGGGGCTATTCCGAGATAACTTAATGAGATTGCTGCAAGCTGGAAAAAGAGCGGAACAGGCAGAAAAGGCCCTA
>DATBWI010000068.1:0-2504 GCA_036514855.1 Bathyarchaeia archaeon
CTAATCTATCCTCAGTTAGAGGCACCATTCCATTGGTTGTCAAGGCCATCTTGTAACCGCCCACATCTTTGAGCCAACGCACGATCTTCGGCGCTTCAACGTTCATGAAAGGTTCGCATAAGCCCATGACACAAATACCACTAATGTATGGCATTCTATGTAACATTCCCTTGACAATGTCTCGAGTCAGGGGCCCCTCTTGCGGATGGAAGGATTCTCTCATACAGTAAGGACATCGGATGTTACAGAGGTGAGTAAGACAAACACCCAAAGTTGTCGGGATGGCGTATTCACTATGCATCTTATATAGGAAACTTGCAGCTTCCCTCCACATTTTCCTGTAGACCTTGGTGTGAAACTTCATCTCAAGTTTTGCTTTCTTCGGTTTTTTCTCAGTCATGATACATCGCCTGATATTTCTCTAAACATAGCTTCGCACAGATAAGAGAATCATGCATTCTGGCCACATAATCCCTTGATCGAGCGCCCAGCTCCCGACGGAGATCATCATCCTCAACCAATCTGAGTATTTCCCTCTCAACAAATTGTTTTTTCTTGGCATTGATGAAGGGGCAGCTAGGAACAAAGGCGGACGCATCCTCACCAATCTGAGTTATCACGGGTATTCCCATAGCAGCGGCTTCGATGGCACTGAATCCATAAAAACCCAATCCAACACGATCCACCCAGATGTCAATCAAAGCATAATAGCTTTCCATATCATTATGGTTCATGACTTTCTCCAACGGGCGATCCAAAGCTTTGTTGGACTCCTCTATGGCAGATTTTATTTCAGCGATTGGAATGAAAGGCTGTTTCACAGGATCAACTTGCTGGGCGCAGTAGCCAACGTTAACGCCTTCATGTGCAACGAGTTTCTCGGGTGAGAATCTTGCTGTATCCACTGGAAGAGGTATCCAAGTTGCTTCAGGAACCACTTTTAGCAGACTTGGAAGGGACACGAATGATGGCACTTCATAACCGTACAGATGCTTAGTCGTGTTAGGGTCGTGATAATGCTGAATGAGCCTGCTTTTCCAATGTTTTTGAACAAAGCTAGGAAGACGTCCTGTGTGATGACTGTGCAGAATGTCGAACTTGAAGAATCGCTTCCAGTCGAAGTATCTAAGAGGTCTCCCAAGCTTTGCCCGTCTTGGAAGGAGAAAATCCTCATTGAAGCCAAAGGGATGAGGAGCAGCCGACAGAACATGACTCTCCACGCCAAGCCGTCTAAGAGCTTGGGTCAATATCACTCCGACTCCCATGTGCTGGTAATGAAGAATCTTCATGATCTATGACCTCCGTTTACTCTCATTTCATGCACTCTATTGAATGGAATGATGTGAAGCCGCCTTGAGTCCACAATTTTCTTAGCCTCCAAGCATTTTCACATAAATTTCCATATGCTTCCTAGCAACCACAGCAGAATCATGATGTTTTGCCACCCATTGCCTCGACCTGCGCCCTGCATCGTCTCTTTTCTTTTTGTCGTTGCAGAGACTGAGAGAAAAAAGGATCTCCTTTTCAGTTCCTGCATTAAGGACAGGTGGAAACTCATCATAGACCCTAGAGAAATGCGATTTAGAAAGGAAAATGATTAACGGTTTTCCGCATGCCATGGCCTCAAACCCAGCAGTTCCGCTGCTTCCTAAGTTGAACTGATCTGCAATCACTGTGGACTTGTTAATCCATTCCACAAGGCAAGGTTTGCTCATCAGAGGAACCCAGTGAACATGTTTTTCAATGCCAAAGTCTGCTATCAGGCTCTTCGATTTTTGCTGGTCAACCCCCCAATTAACCAAGACAAGTAGAGAATCCGCTTGTTCCTTCAGAAAGGCAGCGAAGGCCTTGATCATTTTGTCCTGGCCCTTTTCTTTCCAGTCTTGTCTCGAATAGCAGAATATCACGTTTTCATAGTTCAATGGGTCAACTTTCATGGGTCTATATCTTTGCATGTTGATGGCGAAGGGCATAAAAACCCAGTTTAACCGGTACTTATCGCATAGGTCAAGCGTGTCGGGGTTTGTCATGAGGATCATCTTAGCGTGTTGGTAGCTTTTTTTCATCAGCCAATATCTAATTCCCTTGTACGAGATCCTAGCTTCCCCGAAGTATCTTATCGCTCCAGCTTCAAATGGAATGTAGTCGCGTCTCAGCAGATAGGAGTATATGAAAAACGGAACGTGAGCGACAATCAGATCATATTTTTTCATCTCCTTTCTTATTCTGTTCAGTTTGCTCATTATGTTGCTTCTCAGGTCAAGAAAATGCAGCCAATCAGGCTTGACAAAGTCTTGGTTTAACCTTTCCCAGTTCGGACGGTAAGGTTCACCAATATCTTCAACTTGGAATTTCAGCAGTTCCCACTGTGGTAGCGCCGTGACGTGGCTTTGGGTTGGGATGTAAAGTTGCACATTTTCCCCCAAAGCCTGCAATTCTTCAACGACTGGAAAGGCGTCGTTAGCCAAGTTGCCAAAGTGAGCCACGGTTTTGTCCAGTTTTTC
>DATBWI010000069.1:0-13324 GCA_036514855.1 Bathyarchaeia archaeon
AATGCTTAAACCATCGCTTGTCTAGTGTGCTTCGCTAAACAAGAAAACATGGGAGGTGAAAAGGCATGGGTGAGGAAGAGGATTGGGGCGACGATGAAGAAACGGAAGATGAAGATTGGGAAGAAGAAGAATGGTAAAAAGAATAAATGAGAACCTGTTTTTTCGATTTTTCTCTCATTAACATGTTTCTCGTAGTTTTCTAAACACTTTTGAGGTTCACGTTTATAACTTACCGTTAATGTCCATTGTTTGTTGTGCTACACCATGACGAGAATTGCAGTGCTGGACGTTGACAAGTGCAAGCCAAAAAAATGCGGCCTGCTATGCCATAGTTTTTGCCCAATAGTACGAAGCCGCATCGAGGCTATACGGTTTGAAAATAATAAGGCAGTGATTGTTGAATCCCTCTGCAGCGGATGCGGAATATGCGTTAAGAAATGTCCGTTCAAAGCCATTTCAATAGTCAACCTTCCAGACGAGTTGGAGAAGGATTGCAGTCATCGCTTCGGCGAAAACGCCTTTAAGCTTTACAGGCTTCCAACACCGTCTCCAAGCACGGTTTTGGGGTTGCTGGGACAAAACGGAATAGGCAAGACAACCACGCTAAAGGTGTTATCAGGGGAAATCAAACCAAATCTAGGAAACTATAAGCAATCACCCGAATGGGCTGAAATAATCCAGCACTTCAGAGGCTCCACACTTCAAGATTACTTCCAAAAAATAAGCGACAACAGACTCAAAGTGTCACATAAACCGCAGTACGTAGATAAGATTCCGAAAGCTGTTTCAGGAAACGTTGGAGAATTATTGGAGAAGGTAGACGAGAGAAAAAAGCTTGAACCTCTTTCAGAGCAACTAAAACTCAAGAAGTTTTGGAATCGCCCCTTAGAAGTCCTGAGCGGAGGCGAACTGCAACGAGTCGCCGTAGCCGCAACAATGTGTCGAGAAGCAGATGTCTACCTTTTCGATGAGCCATCAAGCTACTTAGATGTTAAACAAAGACTCGAAGTGGCAAAAGCCATAAGAAGCCTGAAAAACGATGAAAAAACAATCATTGTGGCAGAGCATGATCTGGCAATAATAGACTATTTGTCGGATCACATATGCGTCTTTTATGGAGCGCCAGGCGTTTACGGCGTCGTCTCCAACGTTCACGGAGTTAGAACTGGCATAAACATATACTTGGAAGGCTACATTCCCGACGAAAACGTTAGATTCAGAAAAGAAGCAATTATTTTCCACGAGAAACCGCCAGCCGTAAGCGCGGGTGCAGGCGAAACACTGCTAACATGGGAAAAAACGGAGAAAACATTTGAAGGGTTCAAGCTTGTTGCTCATCCGGGAGAGATCAGAAGAGGAGAAATCATTGGAATTCTCGGACCTAACGGCATCGGCAAAACAACTTTTGTGAAGATTTTAGCTGGGATTGAAGAGTCGGATAGCGGTGAAAAGTTTAGCGAATTAACTGTCAGCTACAAGCCGCAGTATATTTCCGCAGAGTATGAAGGCACAGTTCAAGAGCTTCTAATGAGCGTCGCAAAAGAGAATTACTCTTCAAGCTGGTACAGAACAGAAATTCTCCAGCCTTTAAGGATAGACTTGTTGTCAGACAGGAACATTTCTGAACTCAGCGGCGGCGAACTGCAAAAAATAGCTATTGCTGCGTGTTTATCCCGAAAAGCTGAGCTTTTTCTACTCGATGAACCAAGCGCCTACTTGGATGTGGAAGAACGACTGAACATGGCTAGAGCCATTCGAAGAATAGTAGAAAACCACAACGTAACTGGTTTTGTTGTGGAACATGATGTTGTTGCTCAGGATTTCATAGCCGACCGCCTGATGGTCTTCACTGGAGAACCGGGCGTAACGGGCGTAGCGAACCCGCCAACTAGCCTAAGGGATGGAATGAACACGTTTTTGAAAGAGATGGAAGTAACCTTCAGAAGAGACCCCGCAACAAAGAGGCCGCGAGTTAACAAAGAAGACTCGAAACTTGACAAGTTTCAAAAGCAAATAGGAGAATACTACTACATCCGTTCAACGCAAAGCTTTAGCGGCAAGGAATAGTCATGGTTAGGATCGGAGAAAATGAGAAGAGGATATTAGAAGCTGCTCTGAATGGTTTGAAGAATGCTTATGTACTCTGGGGCTTCAGCGTTGGCGTTGCTGTGCTTGGACAAGATGGAAAGGTCTATGAGGGATGCAATGTTGAAAGTTGGATTTCCGGACTTGGCACATGCGCCGAAAGATGCGCAATCAACCATGCCGTATTGCATGGAAACCGAAAAATCGATAAGATAGCCATCGTTATGGACAAAAATAGTCAAGCTGATCCTAAACCCTGCGGAGCATGCCTGCAGTACATTTCTGACTTTGCCAAAAACCCGAAAATTGAAATTGTCATGGCAAAAGCAGAAAAGGGCAGGATACTATCTGAGACTGTTGAAGTGAAAACCCTTGAGGAGTTGTTGCCCCTTCCCTTTCACAAAAACAAATAGCATTTGCCAGAAAAACGTAGTTAAATTAAAAAGTAAGCAGAATATACTCGTAAGCGTTTGTTGCGAAACATGCTGGTGAGGCGTAGAGTGGCTCAAACAACCTTTGAAGAGATTAGCGCTTCAGATTTCTTTTATAGGAACAGGGACATAGCTGGCTTCACCAACCCTTCCAGAGCCATTTTCGCGGCGATTAGAGAACTTGTTGAAAACTCGTTGGATGCTGCTGAAAGCCTCAGGATACCACCAGAAATCTACGTTAGGCTTTCGTATGAAGGGGAAGCCAGTAAGGAAACGCAGATTTACAAGTTACGAGTTGAAGACAACGGCAGTGGAGTCCCGCCTAGACATATTCCTTCAGCATTTGGACAGGTACTCTTCGGCTCAAAATACAAACTGAAACAGCAGAGAGGAACCTTCGGTCTAGGCGGAAAAATGGCAATCTTGTACGGGCAGATAACGACTCATCAACCAGCATACATAACTTCAAGCACTGGAATGGTCAGAATTTACTCCTACAAGCTCATGATGGACATTCAAAGAAACCGACCAATAATACTTGACCGGAAAGTCCTATTAAACAAGGAGCAATGGCGAGGAACAGTAGTCGAATTTTGTTTGGAAGGCGACTACTTCAGGGCAATGCCGAAAATCCTAGACTATTTTAAGCAAACTGCCATGGTGAATCCTTATGCGAATGTTACTTTTGTTGACCCTAAGGGCAGATTATACAAGTTCACGAGAATCACAGAGGAAATGCCTGAACCGCCAAAGGAAACACTGCCCCACCCGTACGGCGTGGATGTGGAACTTTTACAGCGTCTCATACAATTAACGCCTTACAAGAACATGCATGATTTCTTGCGGAACCATTTCCACAGGGTTGGAGAGATAACCGCGCAAAAGTTTCTGGAGTTCAGCAAGATAAGCCCATCCAAAAATCCGAAGAAGCTCTCCCACGAGGAAATCGTAAGGCTAATGCATATGCTCAAAACATTCAAAGATTTCTTAGCGCCAGACGCAAGTTGCCTATCGCCTCTGGGTGAGGATTTGTTAAGAGCAGGCATAGTTAAGGAGTTAAACCCCGAGTTTGTAGCTGTTCATCAGCGCCGACCCGCGACATACGCAGGTCATCCCTTCATCATTGAAATGGGAATCGCCTATGGAGGAGAGATCCCCAAGAAAGGAAGCTTCTTGATTTACCGTTTTGCCAACAGAATTCCATTGCTGTATGATGAGGCTAGCGATGTGTCGGTTAGAGTGATAAACGCTGTGAATTGGCGACGGTACAGAGCAACACCCGACATGCCAATCGCAATTCTTGTGCATGTCTGCAGCACCAAAGTTCCATACAAAACTGTTGGCAAGGAATTCATATCTGACAGACCCGAAGTGAGAAAGGAAATCGCAAACGGACTGCGACAAGTCTCCCGTCAACTCCAACGATTCCTAACGAAACAGGAACACGTTGACAAAGAACGAAAACGACTCGGGGTCTTCAATAAGTACCTGCCGAAAATAGCTCAGTTCTCAACAAATCTTGCAGGCAAGAAGAAGGTTCCAGACATAGAAAAACTCTTAAAGAGTGTGCAAAAGTTTGGAGAAGAAGAAATCTAAAAGCACCGTAACAGAAAAGAGAAAAGAAGTCTTAACGCACTTAGAAAATCTAGGCACGAACATTTATGACCAAATTGATTCTGGGAATTTCCCGTCAATAACGATGCCTAGCCGCTCAACAGAAAACATCCATTATGACCCACAAATAAGACAATATGTTCTCGGAGACAGAAGCGTTCGCAGAAGCGCCCGCAACATCCGCCACGTGAAGCCCTTCACGCAGTTGACATGGGCAGCAACGTTCTCCCACGAGCTTACATCGCAACGCAAAACATCAACGCTGAGAGACGTTTATTATTCTGCACAGGCGTATGAAATGACGTTTACAGACCAACAGGAATCAAACAACATTATAACTGACTTGGAAACAGTTTTGGGGCTTTCAAGAGAAGACTTTAACATCTTCCCAGAAGAACGCTCCGCCGTGTTTGGTGACTTAACAATCGAATATACTGTGCCAGGCTACGAAGGGAGAACACTGAACCTGACCTCCCATCCAGACGGAGTTCTTATAGGACCAGCACTGACATCCTCGGAGTTTGCCAAAACAACCGCTGACAAGGTCATAGCCATAGAGAAGGGCGGTTTGTTCACGAGGTTCATAGAGGAGAACGTGCACAAAAAGTTTAATGCTATTCTTGTGTTGACCTCTGGGCAAGCGCCGAGGGCGACAAGGCATTTTATTAGGAGACTGAACCGAGAGCTAAGTATTCCAGTTTACATCTTCACAGACGGCGACCCATGGGGAATGCACATTGCCATGGTCATAATCTCTGGTTCTGCAAACGCAGCACATTTGAGAGAGTTGAACACGCCTGACGCAAAATGGAGCGGAGTGTGGGCGACGGACATTGTCAATTACAAGTTGCCAACCGATCCGCTGGATGAAGAGGACGTGAAAAGGCTTTATGAATTGCAGCGAGACCCGCGCTACAAAGACCCGTTGTGGCAAAGAGAAATCAAAACGTTCATGAAAAACAAGAGAAAGGCGGAGCAAGAGGCATTCAGCAGGTATGGACTCACGTATATTGTGGATGAATACTTGCCGGAAAAGCTTGAAGAAACAAAATAGGCAAGAGAAGTTTAAAATAACTCTTTTATAATGTATGTAGAAGCACATTCAAAAAGAAGGACTAAGGCATGAGTGAAGAAGGCGGTTTCGGGCTGAGATTGGCTGAAAGATTTTTTGGTCTCATACTACTCGTAATTGGTGCTTTTGCCATGTATTATACGCTTACGAGCGAGGAAGCATTGGGGATATACACGGGGTTTTTTGGATTTCTAAGCATTATAATGTTGATTCTAGGACTTGTCCTAATAACGGCGAAAACCGAATAACGCGCACATCATCATTCTTGTCCAAGGGCAGATATTTCCAAACTAACAGTTATAATGTCAACTGGATCGAATTTTTCTAGAACTACACTATTCTCTTCTTTCAACAACTATTCTGCAGTTTGTGACTAAAGCTGCAATCACGCCGAGAGCTGCAAGCCAAGGAGCAAGAACAACGCCGATGACGCCCACAGTGGCAGGTATCTCCAACATAACTTTACCCTTATCATCCTTAACAATTATCCTAGTTACATTTCCCTCATGAAGCAGTTCCTTGACCTTTTCAATAAGGTTGTCAGCGGAAACCGCAAACTCTTCTCTCACTATTTTGGTAACTGGAGCGCCGCATACACTGCAGAACTTATCCTCATCCGTTAACTTTGCTCCGCACTTTGAACAGTAAGGCAAACTTTTCTACCTCGCAAAGAGAGAAGAATTGTTGTGAGTTTAAAAGGATTATGCATAAAAGGCTTAGCACTTATTAGTATAATGTTTTATTATTCCTTAAGAAACTTGGCTTGTTTACTCCCGCTGAAGGAGACTCTGGAAAATGTCTATTCGCCAACCAATCGTGTGCGTTCTCGGTCACGTGGATACTGGTAAGACTTCGCTTTTGGATAAAGTACGCAAGACAAGCGTCCAAGCCCGTGAAATTGGAGGAATCACACAGCACATTGGCGCAAGCCTATTCCCAGTTGAAACGCTCAAACAGTTAATTGGACCTTTACTACCCATGCTCAAAGGCGAAATAGAAATCCCCGGCTTGCTGATTGTTGACACTCCTGGGCATGAAGCCTTCACGAATCTGCGCAAAAGAGGCGGCAGCGTCGCAGACATAGCCGTTCTAGTAATTGACATACTGCGCGGTTTCGAAGCACAAACCTACGAGTGCATAGAAATCCTGAAAACCCGTAAAACACCGTTTCTCGTTGCAGCCAACAAAATAGACCGCATTCCAGGTTGGAAATCCTATCCAGACACCCCGTTCTCGAAGGCATACCAGTCACAGGATCCCTACGTCAGAGAGGATTTGGACACAAGACTCTATGACATCATCGGCGTGTTTTCTCGGCTAAGTCTTAATGCTGACAGGTTTGACCACATAAAGGACTTCACAAAAACAGTGGCAATCGTGCCGACCAGCGCCAAAAGCGGCGAAGGCATAACTGAACTTCTAATGGTTCTAGTGGGTTTGGCTCAACAATACCTGAAGAAACGCTTGCAAATGACTTTAGGCTCAGCAAAAGGCACGGTTTTAGAGGTTAAAGAGGAACCGGGTCTTGGATTGACGCTTAACACCATAGTCTATGATGGAACTTTGAAGAAGGATGATTTGATAGTTGTCGGAGGCAAAGAAAAGCCCATACAAACACGGATAAGAGCGATTCTGATTCCTAAACCGCTTGACGAGATTAGAGACCCCAGAGACAAGTTCTCTTCGGTAGACGCTGTTTCAGCCGCGGCTGGAATAAAGATTGTCGCACCCGGGTTAGAGGGAGCCTTGGCAGGTGCGCCTCTTTATGCTGTTCCGGAAAACGGAGACCTTGAAAAGTTTGCGAAGCTTGTGACTGAAGAGATTGAAAGGATTAGAATTGCCACGGACACTGAGGGAATTGTTTTGAAGGCTGACACGCTTGGCTCATTGGAGGCTATTGCTGAAAATCTGAAGAAAAACAATGTGCCAATTCGACTAGCTGATGTTGGAGACGTTTCCAAACGCGACATCACAGAAGCCTCTGTTGTCAAGGAGCATGCACCTCTGTATGGAGCAGTGTTGGCTTTTGACGTAAAAATTTTGCCAGACGCTGAAGAAGAAGCTCAAATCAAAGGAGTTCAAATATTCCAAGAAAGAATAATCTACCATTTAGTAGACAATTACCTATCCTGGTTCAAAACTAAAAGTGAAGCAAAAACCGAGGAAGAATTTGAGAATCTGGTTAAGCCTGGGAAAATCCGCGTCATGGAAGGCTACATCTTCAGAAGAGCTAAACCCGCAATACTGGGCGTTGAAATCCTAGCGGGACGGATAAAACCAAAATACGTTCTTGTGCGGGCAGAAGATGGAGAGGATTTAGGAGAGATACAGCAAATCCAAGAGAAGGGAGAAACTTTGCCAGAGGCACAGCAAGGCGCACAAGTGGCAATATCAATGGAAAAACCAGTTGTTGGAAGACACATATTCGAAAAAGACTTGCTCTATGTCAAGGTGCCGGAGCCTCACGCCAAAGCGTTGTTAACAACGTTCGTTGATAAACTCACAACCGAAGAAAAAGAAGCATTGGATGAGTATGTTGGTTTTATGAGAAAGAAAATGCCTTTTTGGGCGGCGTAGAAAACTCGCTAAGACTGATTCTTAAGGCGTATTTTAAGTCATGATCCTCGATTCATAACGTTTTTCTGGGTTGTAGATTAGCTTTTGCTTAAGAGCATGGTACGAAGGAGTTTCCTCATTGAGAGTCCAAACCGCCACACTCATAACCTCATTCGGCTTTCTTGCCGTTTCAATTTATTTTGCAGTCCTTTCATTCAAAATCATCGATTTACCATCAAAAGAGCAAATAATGGCTTTATCCACAGCATTCTTCGTAGGCGGAATAGTCTTGCTAATTTGCTGGGTTTCTGCTTTCACATTGAAAAAAGTTCTTTTTAGAAATTGACTATTCACAATTTCGAAGCGTTTCGTGAAGAAGGAGTTTAGCCGCCGCCAACAGGCGGTATTATCGCCAGAACATCGCCGTTTGCAAGTTTTGTTTCCAATCCATCAAGTGCTGAGGTGCTTCTGCCATTTACGAGAAACTGTAGAAAACCTTTAACCTCGCCAGTTTCAGTGTCAAAAGCGTACTCAACGAATTTTTTCCCATATCGATCTGCCAACTTCTTAAGCATCATGTTTATGGTTACGGTTTTGCCGCGTGGAAACTCGATGGTTTCCTCTCTCTTGCCAGTTATCTCTCTAAGACTTGTGAAGAACCGCACTGAAATCTGGAAGAAGGATCACCAGCATCATAGATTGCATGCTGAAATTTAAACTGTTCCGCATTTGCAAGTTGAGCCTAAGCAAGCTGAAGTAAAAGTTTATATTTCAGCGGATTTTGCATATTCCGGATAGAAAAAAAATGGGATTATAACCTCGAATGGAGGATTTGTATGGCTTACTTAACAACAACAGCATCCGGACAACCAATCCTAGTACTCAAAGAAGGCACAATCAGAAACAGAGGCAGAGAAGCACAAAAAAACAATATCATGGCAGCACGTGTAGTCGGCGAAGTATTAAAGACCACTCTTGGACCACGTGGCATGGACAAAATGCTCATTGACAGTTTAGGCGACATAACAATAACAAACGATGGAGCAGCAATCCTGAACGAGATAGAAGTTGAGCATCCAGCAGCCAAAATGATGGTGGAAATTGCGAAGACGCAGGATGACATGGTTGGAGATGGAACAACAACAGCCGTCGTTCTAGCAGGCGAACTGCTGAAAAGAGCAGAAGAACTTTTAGACCAGAACATACATCCGACAATAATTGTCAGCGGCTACCGCAAGGCAGCGCAAAAAGCAATCGAGACCATGAATAACGTTTCAATGCCTGTAGACATCGAAGACTGTGACACACTCAGAAAAGTCGCATTAACATCCATGTCGAGCAAGGCAGTAGGCCCAGCTAAAGACCATCTAGCGCAGATCGCGATAGACGCTGTTAGTCAAATCGCTGAACAACGCGGAGACAAAAAAATCGCTGACATAGACAACATCCAAATAATCAAAAAAACTGGAAAAAGCCTCTTAGAATCGCAACTAATCAATGGAGTGATAATAGACAAAGAAGTAGTGCACACTGGAATGCCGAAAAAAGTGGAAAACGCAAAAATCGCGTTGATTGATTCTGCATTAGAAATTGAGAAGACAGAGATCAGCGCCGAAATTAGAATACGCGATCCAACACAGATGAAGGCTTTCTTAGATCAGGAAACCAAGATGTTAAAGGAAATGGTTGACAAGGTGAAAGCGTCGGGGGCAAACGTTGTTTTCTGTCAGAAAGGCATTGACGACATGGCGCAGCATTTTCTTGCTAAAGAGGGGATAATGGCGGCCAGACGAGCAAAACAGTCGGACATGGAGAAGTTGGCGAGAGCAACAGGCGGAAGAATAGTCTCGGACCTAGCTGACTTGACACCGAAAGACTTGGGCATGGCAGGCGTCGTTGAAGAACGCAAAATAGGCGAAGACAAAATGATCTTCGTCGAAAAATGCAAAGACCCCCGCTCAGTCGCCATACTCATACGCGCTGGACTTGAAAGAATGATTGACGAAGCCGAGAGAGCAATGACTGACGCCTTATCCGTAGTGTCGGACGTCATAGAAAACAACAAGATAGTTGCAGGCGGCGGCGCAGTAGAAATTGAGGTAGCTAAGGCATTGCGAAGCTACGCGGCTGGAGTAGGTGGAAGAGAACAACTTGCCATAGAAGCCTTTGCCGATTCCATGGAAGTAATACCTAAAACACTGGCGGAAAACGCAGGATTTGAACCCATAGACAAGATTGTGGAATTGAGATCAGCGCATGAGAAGGCAAATGGAAAATACATGGGGATAAACGTGTTCACAGGCAAAATTGAAGACGCACAAGCCAACGGCGTAGTCGAACCATTAGTAGTCAAAGAGCAAGCAATCAAATCAGCAGCAGAATCAGCGGCAATGATACTCCGCATAGACGACGTGATCGCAGCCACGAAACCAAAAGAAGGAAGAACACCGTCACCTGGCGGCGAAGGCGAAGAATAAAACTTCCCCAATTTTTCTCATATTAGCAATCTGTTTTTACACGTCAAAAACTTAAAGCTTTAGACAGCAGTTTACTGTTGATAGGCTCCGGTAGTATAGTCCGGTCAAGTATTGTGGCCTCTCGACACAGTAAGTGGAAGAAAGCCACGGACCCGGGTTCGAATCCCGGCCGGAGCACTAAAATTTCAGACTCATTTCAACCATATTTTGGCTAAAAAGGCTCAATTCAGTAGTTTGTACGTCAGAATTGGAGCATAAGCTCACCAGCAAAGAATATCAAATGCCTTCATTCATAATTTTTGATTTATTCATAGACACGTTTACGATGACTTGCAACTAACAGGGATACCTCGCTTCTTTTAATCTGATAGAGAACTCGATAATCTCCGACTCTCAAAGAATAAACGCCTTTCCATTCTCCGCGTAAAGGCTTTCCCACATAAGGATCAATCTTTAAACAGTTGATTTCTCGAAGTATCCTAATTTGAACTTCTCTGTCTAAAGCTTTGATATCCTTTAAGAAACGAGGCGTAAACTTGATTTCAAATTTCGCCTTCAAGGTCTAACTCTCTTATGAGCTCATCCAGCGGCCTAGCCTTGCCCTCTTCAACCTCTTGTAAAGCAATCTTCAAGTCTTTAACAAGCTTCTTATCTTGAATGATTTCAAGGGTTTCCAATAACTCATCCATCAAATTGGCCGCCTTCATTAACAATTTTTTCTCTTCAGTTGTTAGAAGAGTCATCCTTACTTCATAACCTCTAAGAGTATAGAGGTTCAGACTGATATTTTAACTCTTACTCTCAAAACACTAACTAACAGACGCCATTAAAAAAATGAATGATGCAGATTCTATCCTATAAATGAGTAGTCTGAGATAGCAGCAAACTCGTTCAGGTCCTGTCGTTACAGTTTCCACAATAAAATTGCGCTCCAATCCCTTGCCGGAGCATTCCAGCTTGATTAGTCTAGGCTTTAGCCGAAAAAAGCTTTAGCAGGCAAGGATATTTGGATTTGAGTCTTCGATGGTTATTCTAGTATTTGGGCGCGTTTGAAGAAGTACCACGCGATGAACAGGAAGGCAAGCATGTAGACTATTGCCACGGCAATTGATCTTGACGCAACCACTGATATCGGCTCGGAGTAAATCTTGTCGAATGGAGGAATCATTCTGGAGAAAGTCACTTCCGCTGAGGGATGAAGGATATATGTAATCAGGCTAGCGCCAATACCATCTGTTCCCGTTGACACTGCCAAACCAGGTAAGCCGCTCGCCTGCGAGGGCAAGCTTTTGATGTATCCTGTGGCTCCGCCTCCCGGCACATAGGTAAGGACCCCCATCTGATCTGAAAACACTGAGACGATCGAGGCACTTATGGATAAGGCGATAAAAATGCCGAAGGCGCCGAGCGCCGCTATCATTGAGCTTTTAGAGATGGAGCCTATAGCTAGAACTATGGCTATCCAAACAAAAGTGCTCAGAACATTCCCAAGTAGTACAAGGGGAACGAGGTGAAGGTTATTCTGAGGCCCGAAAATGACTGTCCCGCCAATGGTCATGTACAAAAAGAGGACGAAATAGGCGGATAGAAGAATTATGAAAGCCGCAAACAGTTTGCCGAGGAAGACCATTGTTCTGGAGACAGGCTTTGTCAATAAGGGAACAATTGTGCCGCTTTCAAATTCGCCCGAAATGCTGTTCATGACTGTTACAACTGCGAAAAGGAATAAGGCTATTCCACCAATGCCTGCTCCTGATGTGATAACATAATCTGGATTCTGGTCCAACGGTTGACCGTTTACGTTGGTTAGAATTACCGGCAAAGTCAGAGAGAGGGTGGCGAAGACAAATGCAAATATAATCATGCCTATGAACTTTTTCTTTCGTATATTCCAAAGAATCTCATATCGTACAACAGCCCAGAAACGAGTCATCCAGCTTGGACTTGTTTTAGCAGTCATTGTTTCTTACCTTCCTGCGGTTTAGTGATAAGCTGCATAAAAACTTCTTCAAGGCTTTGTCCCTTCAAACTCATAGAAACGATGACTCCGCCAGATTTCGTTATTTCCTGAGAAACTTGGGGTCTGACATCATCACGTGTTTTCAACTCAATAGCCAACGTTTTGCCCTCTTGTGAAACGCTGGAAACAAATGGCAACTTCTCCACTGCTTGAATAATCGCGTCAGAAGGCTCAGCTACTTCCACCTTTAATGTGGCGGGTCCTGAAAAATTCTTTGAAATATTTTGAAGAGTGTCTGAAACTAGAGATACTCCTTTATGAATGATGGTGATATGGCTGCAAATTTGCTCAACTTCAAAAAGCAGATGAGAGGAGATGAAAACGGTCATGCCTTCTTTGGCAATGCCTTTCATCAATTCTCTTACTTCGACCATGCCGACTGGATCTAACCCCAGGCTTGGCTCGTCTAAGATAACCAGTTCAGGTTCGTTCAGCAACGCTTGCGCAATGCCTATGCGTTGCTGCATTCCCTTGCTGTATTTTCCAACAAGGTCTCTTTCCCTGCCTTTCAGCCCAACCAACTCCAACAGCTTGGGTATTTGCTCTTCGCGCTGTTGCTTTGTCAATCCATACATTCTTCCATAAATGTCTAAGAGTTCCCATCCCTTCAGGTGCTTTGGAAATTTCGGAAGTTCAGGCATGTAGCCCATCTTTAACCTGACATCTGCCCTATCGCCGCAAACCTCTTCTCCGAAAACTCTGACAGTGCCGTCGTCAGGCTTTAGCAAGCCCACCAAAACCTTTATCGTAGTGGTTTTTCCAGCGCCGTTCGGTCCCAAAAAGCCGTGAATAGTGCCCTTTCTCACTTGCAAGTTGAGCTTATTCACGGCGGTGAGTGAGCCGTATCTTTTGACTAGGTCAACAGTTTCTATAGCCAGATCCATCAAGATTTACCTCAAACGTTGCCGATTCACTTGATTGTGAAGGCATAGATAAAACTTACCCATATCTCACGTCTCTTCCTTAAGCAGGAATGCTTCAGCATTTTTAACGGCTTTTCTATGGAAAACGTAAGCTACGGCAGAGGCTATGACCCCGCTTAGGGGCAATGCAAAGTACAGGTATGATT
>DATBWI010000070.1:0-10171 GCA_036514855.1 Bathyarchaeia archaeon
CGCTGCTCTGGCTCATTATGTCAAGCCAAACGGCAAAATCTACAGTTACGAAATCAGAGAAGAGTTCCAGAAAACCGCGGAGAAAAACCTGAAACGCGCAGGATTATCCGACTTTGTGGAACTGAAGAACAAAGACGTAACAATTGGAATAGATGAGAAATACGTTGACGCGGTAATATTGGATTTGGCGACTCCATGGCTTGTGATCCCTCACGCTTACAATGCCCTAAAACCCAGCGGAACCCTAGTTTCATTCAGTCCAACAATAGATCAGGTGGTAAAAACCGTTGAAGCCCTAAACGAGAATTATTTCACAGGTGTAGAGACTATTGAATGCTTGATGCGGGGAATGCAGATAGAGCGAGGGAAGACCAGACCGCACACGTTGATGACTGGGCACACAGGCTACATCACGTATGCCCGCAAAACAATTAAAACCCAAGCTTGACATCCATTTCTAAGCGCTTCAATACGCAATCCTATGCTTAAATAGCAAATAAGCTAGCGAGGCTGCAGCAAGACCGATAGCAAACATTTCAAGACCGCTAGTTGGATACCCCTGCGTCGTAATGAGGACAGAGTCATCAAACTTCTGAATGCCTTCAGACAACGAATCTGGCAAGGTACCATAAGAGTTTCCAGCATCTCGAACTGCTACATTTGTGACCGTGATCATTAACCATGGGAAAAGCATTGAAGCCACTCCAACAATCATCGCAGAAACAACGTACAGCAAACTCATTTTCACGACTTGACCCCCCAACAATGATATAGGTAATAGTTTCTATTAAGTCTAGATTTTAGAACACTATGATGCAGCATCAAAATGGCTTCGCCCTCCACAACCTAACAGTCTCCACCCAAAAAACAAGCGCTGCGATCACTCCAAACATCAGTGTGTAGGGACTGGGTACTATCTGAAACATAACACACAACGCCAAATAAGTCATCAGCATCGTGGAAAACAGAACCGAATAGAACAGATATCGAGGAACAAGAAAGCGTCCCATCCGCGTGAAAAACCGCAGTATCCCCACTTTTACCTCGCCCTCAAGCACATATTCGCCAGTCCCCGTTCTTCCAACAAGCCCCAAATCCTGCAGTTTCTCAAGATGATGCAGGGCTATGCTTGGGCTGGAAAAACCCAGAGCGCGCTGAAGCTCACGAACTCCCACGGTGTGCGTGGACTGTTGCAGCAAGTACCAATACACAATGAGCGTTTTTCCTTTCAATGCAGACTCCAAAAAAGCCAAGTCAACTTCAGAAGGTGTTTTCGACATTGATCATCCCGAATATCATTATGGGAACATGCATTTAAAGCCTGACTGGACTCGTCTACCTTACCATTCTTTTGTTTTGTTGAGAGCTTAACGCGCGTTTGAAGGCTCTTTCCTTCTGCAACTTCTTATATTCCTCATACGTCAGTTTTGAGTAGGGATAAATCTCTTTGAACCTCTTGTAGGTCAGGCGCAAGTCGATTTCCATCTTCTCATCAAAGCCTTCTCCAGCGTATCTCTGTCCTGCATATTTTTTAGGTCCTCGCTGAAGACTTCTGATGATTAAGGCGAGAACTAGGAACCCGAATCCAATTATAACTACCGTTATTAGAAGACTGACTATAGTGTAGTCCATGTTCCCTTACTCGCTTTTCTCAGCTTTGTTTTTTCCAGACTTTATTGGAAGCACTGGCCCTTCTAATCCGAGAACGTTAAGGACATCCGCATTTGACGGAACCACTATCTTTGTCTGCTGAGCAAACGTGTCTCTAATGACATCTAGTTTCTTGTTTAGCTGAGCATTCTCCTTAAAGTATTGATTTGCCGATTCTGAAACCAGTTTAATCGCTGACGCCTGTGCCGCAGCCACAAGTTCGATACCTTTAGCATCTCCTTCAGCCTTCAGAACTGCCGCTGCCTTTTCTCCCTGCGCCTTAAGTATGGTGCCTTCTTTTTCCTGCGCTGACGCTTCCTTCCTTCCGGTTGCCAACAGTCGTAACTGTCTTCTTTCCTGTTCAGCGGTTTTCTGTTTGTGCATGGCTAATTGTATGTCGGCTGGGGGGTCTATGCGTTGGAGTTCGATGCGGTTCACTTTTGTTCCCCATTTGTCAGTCGCTTGGTCGATTACGCTTCTTAGCTCTACGTTTATTTTTTCTCTGGATGTAAGGCACACATCGAGCGACATTTCGCCTACGATGTTTCTAAGAGTAGTTTGTGCTAGCTTAACAATTGCCAGTTCGAAATCTTCAATTTCATAAACTGCCTTCTTGGGGTCAATCACTTGGTAGTATATGACAGCGTCTATTGTGACAACCACGTTGTCTTCAGTAATGATTTCCTGAGGTGGAACGTCTATGACTTGCTCTCTCATGTTGACTCTAAATACTCTTTGCGCAAAAGGTATGACGTATCGTAGTCCGGGATCAACGGTTTTTTCATAGGCGTTCCATCTTTCGACGAGGCCTCGCTCGTATTGATTCACTTTTTTGATGCCCATAGCAACTATTGCCACTATTATTAGCGCTACCAATCCGAGTATTATTGCCAATATTTCCGATTCAAACATTTTTCAAATCACCTCTTCAACTAGGAGACTGACTCCTTCTATCCCCACAACCTCTACCTTGGACCCTTCTTTTATAACTTTGTCACCTACTGGTCGGCAGAACCATAATTCGCCCACTAACTGTATGAATCCGCCTTTAACAGGGTCTATGTCTGTCTTTGCTGCGCTTGTTTTGCCTATTAGGGCTTCAACGTTGGTTTTCGTCACTTTGACGTTTAATCTGTCTAATAACCCGCCGCCGTGCATTTCCCTGATCGTGAAGTTGCATTCTTTCAGATGGTTCAAGCGCCTCACAAGTTCGCCGAAATCATCCGTGTTGACTTCCATGAGGAAATCGCCGTTCTGTCTCGTTAAGGTGTAGATTATTCTATGCGTTTCTGAGAACTTTGACAGTAGTTGCGCAAGTTTAAGTTCGTCAGCTTTTATTGTGAGGATAATTCTCATAGTTACCACATATTGATGACAATTGAGGCTTATTTATGCTTATCGGCTGGCGTTGACACTTGTTCATTTACATTGATTTTCACGCGTTAGAACCTAGCCGAGATAATAGATATCAACCATTTGCATCGTAGTCCATGACGACTATCATAACGTCGTCAATGTCAATCCATCCGTCAGCATTCAAATCTGCCAAGGCGTTCCAATTATCTGAGCAAAGATCCCCCAGTTCTGGGATGTCCGGTCCATGCGAACCAAACGCAGCAGCCACAATGTTCAAGTCGTTAACGTCGATTTTTCCGTCATTATTAACGTCTTCTGGCTTAGGCGTTACGGGTAGTTCAGTTGCAGAAGCCTTTCGTAACCAAACCTGTCCCAAACATTCGTAACATAATGCTATCGTCAGTTTGTTAGTGATTACGCTCGCATGCACCGTGGCCATACCAGTGAAAGCCCATACAGGAAAAGTTACTGTGCTCACAGCGGTATTTACCAAAGCGGGAAACTCTTTCAATATCACGTTTGAATAATTGTTCCAGCCTGAACCAACGGCTGCTACAAACTCTTTTAGATCATACATTACTGGTTCGGAGGTTATGGGTGCCTTCGACTGTGAGGATGCCACAAATTGACTAACCGCATCAGTCACAGAGATGCATAATAATAGTTCACCGTCAGTGAAAGGTTCTCCGCTAGCGTCTCTGAATAACATGCGCATGATGTCCATCGGATCTTGCAGGCAAATTCTTGTCATCTTGGTGCAAACTTCCATGGTTGTCTCTTTTAATGCAAATGTGGGCACATCAACATCTATAACTTCTACGAGCCAGCCCATGAGGAACCACATCATGTCAGAGACTTTTCCTCCAGCTACATCCGCACTTGCCTGAACAGTCCAAAGCCCAAAATAAGGTTCTGCACTAGGCAGCACATATGTAACAACTGAAGCTCCATCGGACTGAGCGATTGCTACTGTAGAAAATATCTCGCCGTTCGGTGCTCTCAGCAAATAGGTAACTGGTTTGCCGGAAACACCATCGCCTTTAAACGTTAAATCGGCTCTCAGTTCCACGACTGCGCCCGGAGGAAATGCATCACTTACCTTGCTCCAGCCTTGACCTCCCCACGGCGCCGGATATTGCGTATGAAGATCCAAGCTTACATCAAATCGCGAAGAAGAGAAGCCTAAGACCACAACTTCTTGAAATCCCAAAGTCAACAGAAAAATGAACATAATTTTTCTGTTCATATGGAAATCGAATAGATGTCTTTTGGTTCAACCTTTATTACTTGCGTCATCATAATTGTATAAAAGCCCCGCAAGAGATGGGCGTTTTTGACACGTTTTGGATGCACATTAGCGATTATTATAGAAGGGTTTAGCAACACTAGTAATTATTGGAACCAAGCCGAGATTAATTAGAGCAAGGTTCACGTAAACAAATGTTGGAAATTTGAATCTGGAATAAATTGCCGTCCGAGTAACTCTGAAATCTCATCCAATTGTCAAGCTAATGCCTTTTCATCATCCGGCAAAAGATCAAATAGCCAATGCAAAAATAAAAACATTCTTCGCCAAGATGAATTTGAATTCCGAATTCGTATTTTGTTTATATGTCTGATCATTCAGGCATATGTTCTATTTGTTGTTTATGAGTCAAATTCGCAATTCAGATAGGCAAAAAAGATATACCGATTACTCAATGGTCTGGCAAAAAATCTGGAAAATCACAGTTACGTATCGAAGTTTGTGGCTACTCTTGCTATGTCGATTATGTCAACGATGCCATTGTTGTCTAAATCAGCTATGGCGTTCCAGTTCAGGTCTCCTGGCTTAGAATCGAAGGCTTTGGCTACTATAGTGATGTCGAGGATGTCTACGATTCCATCGTCGTTAAGGTCAGCTGGATTAACCGTCGTAAGCCTAATCAGATGAATAGAAGGCGATTGCATATCTTCTGTAGTTGAGAAGTTTGCTCCGTTTACGGATTTAGTCTCCGCAAGTTCAAGGTTATAGGCTTCGTCAAGAACGTATCTCTCATACAAAAATGAGCTACCTCCCCAAGGTAGATTTTGCACGTTTAACTCGTAGCCGCTGACGCTTGAGCCGTAGTCGCTAACCAAAACAGTTACAGTTCGCCCGTCATCAGAGACCCCAGCAATAGTTGCGTAGCCTTGAGTGTCAGAGCCACTGCAATACACGCGGTTAGGAGTATCCAAAAGCATCTTAAAGGCTCTAAAGGTGTACCATGCTTTCCCAGGGCTTCCTTCAGAAGTGAAGAGTCCTCCCCACCTCCATGAGTCTCCTCTGTAATAATTGGCGATGTCTGTGGATGAGTTCTGCAGGTAAATCAACGCCGACGCTATGAAGGCTGCTAATGCCGGGTCTTGGCGAAGGCTATCCCATTCAAACGTAGTAACCCCCATATTCCATTCTGTTAAGAGGCTTTCCCGTGAGGAGAAACCATAAGTTTCCATAAGATTTTCTACAGCTTCGGCTGTAAGATACATTCCGTAAGGGTTTCCTCCATAACTACCGTAAGCATGCCAAGAAACAAAGTCTAAGGGAACGTTGTAATTCTTGCAATAACTCAGGAATCCTTCTAGAAAATCGAGGCGGTAAGCTATACAGGGACCACCAACCTTCAGATTAGAGTCATAATTTTTGATACCAGTGGCTGTGACATTGTATAAGTCAAAATACTGTTGAGCTGTACCAGTCCAAAATGGCTCAATGTCCGGTTCGTTCCATATTTCCCAATAAGTAATGTTATAGTGGAAGCCGTCAGCCCATCCATCATTGTAATGTTTGATGATGTGAAGACAGATATCCGCCCACTTAGTATAGTCAGCTGGAGGGTCACTAATAGTACCTGCGCTGTAGCCCAATCGATAAATAATATCTGCGCCCATGTCTTTTATGGCTTTGATGTGCTGGTCTGTAGTTGTGAAGTTGTAGTTTTCCGGCTGATTTGGATTAGCCTCAAAGTCAGGAAAGACACAGTGAATGTCAACAGCCCAAATCCACTCACCAAACCAATCGCCAACAGGTCCACTTGAGTCGTGAAGCCGCACCCAGTTTACACCTATATACGTATAATAATCTGATAGGTCGTAATCAAAATTCCAAAGGAGTGGGCCGTCGTTGACGCCCTGCAAGGATTTGATAAGCCCAAGCGATTCTTGACAATCTACATCAACGTTGGCATAACGGGGAATCGGCGCAAACACCGTAAGAAAATCCTTAACATGACCTGAAATATAAATGCCATTTACTCCACCTGGTATAACGTCAGCAACATCACTTCCTTCCGCCCAACTTCCTGGGTCATCCCATACTTCGCCTGACGTTCCAGGGGCCTGAGGATCGAAGGCGTGTAGCCAAGGATTTGGTCCTGAAGTTGGCCATTCGCCAGGCTTGTAAGAGGCAACTGTGATTGCTAAGGGAGTTCCATTCCATTCAGCTGGGAAGTCTGTGCGGGGTATGCTGAATTCGAAGGCTCCAGCAGCTACGTTTTGAGCGAATTGTATGTTGCCCCATGTGCCGTCGATTACGTTCCAGTTAGTGTCTTGAATCCAAGCACTTGTACTCGAGCTACAACACAAGATTCTCTCCCAACATGCCCTCAAATTGGTGTTGGTATCACCGTAAAAGGCGAGGTCGTACATACCTGATCCTGCTGTAAGGTCTGTGTCGAAGGCAACCACGTAAAGGGAAGCATTCATCTGGGGGTATTCCCAATTTTCGATTAGGCTGTTAACATCGACCCTTAGGTAAATGGTGTCTGTGTAATTGTACACGTAAACTGCCTTCAAATCCCTTGCTTCATCGTTAATTGGAATTTGCCCTGGAGACTCAGCGGTGCTCCCCATGCTGAGAAGGTAGGTGTCACTTGACCAAGGCTGCGTATCTCCAAGCTCATCCACATACAATGGTCCAATGTCGCTCCAGTCACTCATGTCTCCGTCAATCTCAATCTTGGGCAGTTCCATAATTTTGAGAAGCAGCTGGGTAGTTACATCAGCGGTAGCGGATGATGGCCAACAAAGAAAGCCAGCTAACACGTTTCCAGCTACTGCCAACACCATTATGATGGTCTTAAGTATGGTTTTGTTTCTCATTTCTCCCTTCTTCCTTCTTAACTTGGCATCAATAAAGGAATAATCGTGACTAAGTGAATATACTGAATATGGATCCAACATATATATTTTTGAACAAAGTATTTGTAAGAAGGCTTACGTTTTGTTTGGCATTCTTGCCTGTTGGACTTTGAAGGAATAACTTCCAAGGTGCACCCTAGAGCTGTAGTTCTACTTGAGTTCCCATGAGTCTGTACAGTTTGTATACAAAAGCATCAACCGATTCCACAGTAACTCCATGAACAAAGAGAAAAAATAGGACGCTATCGTGATGGGTTATGGATTTCGAACTTTTTTGCATGTTGAGGCTGTTTGTTAGGCTGTTTTTCCAAAATCGATGGCGACCATAGTTATGTCCAATATGTCTATGACGCCGTTGTCGTCTAAATCTGCTTGAGCATTGTATTTTGGGTCTCCGAGGGCGCTGTCAAAGGCTGTCGCTACTATGGTTATGTCAACAATGTCTACTATTCCATCACCATTGATATCCGTAGCCAAAGAGCCTCCTTGCACGATGAAAGTGCCAAACATTGTGCCCGTGTGGAACACGCAATAATACGTGTAGGTTCCAGTAACATTAGCCGTGAATTGATAGTTGATGGTGGCGGCTTGGAAATTTGGGGATCTTGGTTCGCCAGTATTTGGGTTTCTGTTTCCATTGTAGTCAACAAAGAAGGCGTGCGTAATGAAGTCTACACTTGTCAAGGTGAGGTTGACAATATCCTCTTTCGTTACTGTTATTGTGGGACCCGGTATAGTTATGTTGTTTTGGGAAAGACCCCACCCGCTTGAAGAAGAGCCGAAAAGGTGAAGGCTGACCACTGCCGCTAGCTGCTCACTTAACTGGTAAATTTTGCCGTCGAAAGCGCAAATGTAAAGTTCATTCTCTTCGTCTATACCGAATGAGGGAATTAAGAGACCTGTGTCAAGAATATCTGTGTTAATCGCATTGCTTCCATCGTATGTTAACGCCCATATTCGCCCAGACCCATAATCTCCGTATATATAGGCGCCGATCAGCTCGGGCAATTTTGACCCTCTATATACGAAGCCTCCGGTAATCGATATTCCAAAGTCGTGGGTGTAATTCCAAATTGGGAGTTCAAGCCCTGTTTGGTTGCATCCCTCGGGCGGATTGAAACATAGGCTGCCTTCCATTATGTTCCAACCGTAATTCTTTCCATTCTCGACAATGTCGATTTCCTCGATTCTGCCCTGCCCAACATCGCCGACCCATAGTTCCCCAGTTTGCGGGTCGAAACTGAATCGCCAAGGATTTCGGAAGCCATAAGCATAAATTTCCTCTCTGTGTCCTTGCGTATTATCAACGAAAGGATTGTCGGATGGAATGCTGTAGTTCAGATCTCCGCTTGGTGCATCTACATCGATTCTCAGTATCTTGCCAAGCAGAGTGGAAAGGTTTTGGCCGTTGCTTAAGGGGTCACCGCCTGATCCGCCGTCGCCCAAGGCAATGTAGAGATAGCCGTCTGGCCCAAAAGCGATTTGTCCACCTTTGTGATTAGAAAACGGTTGCTCGATCTCTAGCAAGATTTGTTCGCTGTTTCCATCTGCCATGTCAGGGTTGCCCAGTGTAAGGGAATAACGTGCTATGACGGTTCGGCGAGGGTTACCAGTAACATAGTCAACGTAGAAGTAGCCGTTATCACTGAAGTTTGGATGAAACGCCAATCCCAGCAACCCCTGTTCTCCCCCAAAGAGCACACGGTCACTGATGTTGAGAAAAACATTGGCGGCAGCTACTTCTCTTGAATTGCTAAAAACTCGAATCACACCGCTTTGTTCAACAACAAAAAGCCTGTTGCTTCCATCACCTGCATTGTAGATTCCTACGGGACTTTGGAATGAAAGGTTGGGGAAAGCAACTTCAACCTGATACTGCTGTGGCGAAGCTAAAAGGGAAACTGCTTGACACTTTTGCTTTTCAGCGAAAACTAGAACCATTGTTGCAATGATTAAGAGCAATAGAACTGAAATTGTAACAATTCTCTTGTACATACACATCCTAGACAAAGTTGCCGGAAATTGTCTTTAAGAGTTTGCGACTGTCACTTAGCAGTCACACTGATTTGGCGTTACAACAGCCAAAACAGCATTTGTTGATAAACAATAGGCTTCTAAAAATGTTTAACAATAGAGCAAGACACGTTTATGCTCATATTCTCCGCTCTTTCCAAACGGCGTTATTTTTGTTGCATTCCTAAATCTACGTGTTTGTAAATTGGTTGAATGTTATTTGGGGGTAAATCCTTATATGTCTCAATATTGCCTCTTGTGGGAAGTCGAGGAAGCTAAACTAAATGATTGAAGAAAGGGTTATTCAAGTTGAAAATTTGGTGAAAACCTATGAGCTCGGGAAGGTTTCAATTCCTGCTCTGCGCGGAATAAATTTTGATGTAGCAAGAGGCGAGTTTCTGGCGGTTATGGGTCCTTCTGGGTCAGGGAAAACAACGCTCCTCAATTTAGTCGGAGCCATAGACAAACCTACAAGTGGCAGAATCTTTATTGATGGAAGAGACATTACAACTTTAAACGAAGGCGAACTCACTAAACTTCGAAGACACAAAATCGGATTCATCTTCCAATTCTACAATCTCATACCATCATTAACAGCCTTAGAAAACGTTGAATTACCAATGCTAACAGCCGGCGTCTCCCGAAAGGATGCTGCAAAACGGGCTTATGAACTTCTTGGAACAGTTGGACTTGCAGAACGAGTGGGTCATCTTCCAGATGAATTGAGCGGTGGAGAACAGCAAAGAATAGCCATAGCAAGGGCTCTCGCCAACAAGCCTAGTGTAATACTTGCCGACGAACCCACGGGAGATTTAGACACGAAAACTGGCATGGAAGTTGTTCAAATTCTCTACGACATTTCCAAGAAAGAAAATACCACAGTTGTTGTTGTAACCCATGACCCTATGGTGACTGAAGGGGCTGATGGAATTCTCCAAATGAGAGACGGCCAAATAATTAGAAAGAAAATGCTGAAGGAGCTAATTTAGTTGGC
>DATBWI010000071.1:0-2610 GCA_036514855.1 Bathyarchaeia archaeon
CCAATCTGAGGCGCACGAACGCTCACTTGAGATGAATAGAATTGAAAGGAACTCCATCACCCTCGCCGCAGCAGCAGAAACCGTCGATAAGCGCGACAAGAGTAACAGCCTCAACAGTCGGCGGCATTGTTGGACTGGCAGGTATGGAACATGGATTCTTGGAAATGCTTCAAGGTAATGTAACGCCAAGCGGATTAGTTATAGATGCGATTGGTCCAGCGCAAAAGTTATGGCCAGGCGCAACTGAACCTGCCTTTACGATTATTCCCAACTTTTTTGTAACAGGTATCCTAGCAATGATCGTTGGTCTCTTAGTAACAATATGGGCTGTTGCTTTCGTTCAGAGGAGACACGGTGCCTTGATTCTACTACTTCTTTCAATCATGCTTTTTTTGGTTGGAGGTGGCTCTCCACCGATCTTCCTCGGAGTTGTAGCCAGTGCTGTCGCAACCAGAATAAACAAGCCGTTAAAATGGTGGCATGCACATCTAAGCGTTAATGTACGAGGCTTCCTTGCCAAGTTATGGCCGTGGTCTGTAATCGCCTTTGTGTTTATGTTCTGGTTTTCCGTTGTAATCGCAATAACTGGGTGGCCCTTATTGTTCTTTGATGCAAACGGAACAAATGCTTTATTTATTCTTTCGCTTCTTGGTTACGTTTCGGATGTAATCATGCTGTTAGTTGTTGTTGCTGGGTTTGCATCTGATATTCAGCGGAGAAGTGCAGAATAACCTGTGGAGGCGAATATGGTGGAAGGATTATCTTCACAATCGCAGAAGCCGTTAAACAGGGCGACAAGAAGTGGTGTCTCAGCAGTCGGTGTTCTTTGTGGGCTGGCGGGTGTGGAACATGGCGTCGGCGAAATTCTTCAGGGCAACGTGGCTACAAGCGGATTTGTGATAGACGCTTGGCAACCTTCATCGCCATTATTTGGGGAGGAGCCTGCTGTGACTGTCGTTCCCAACTTTTTGGCAACGGGTGTTCTTGCAATAATCGTCAGCCTCATGGTCCTAGTATGGGCGGTTGCGTTTGTTCAGAGGAAGAACGGCGGCATCGTCCTGATTTTTCTCTCAACAATGCAGTTCTTTGTTGGCGGAGGCATCGCACCCCTATTTCCTGCTGTCGCAGCTAGTGTTGCCGCGATAAAAATAAATGCGCCGTTAACTTGGTGGCGTGTACATCTCCCTGTTAGCACAAAGCGGATACTTGCAACGTTGTGGCTGTGCTCTCTCATCGCCTTCTCGTTTCTATTCTCTTCCCTTCTTCTCAGCAGGCTTATCTATGGTCAAAACGTGGAGCTTGCTGCGAATCTTGGGCTCTTAACGCTAGGACTTATTTTCGTAACTTTTTTTGCTGGGTTAGCTTACGATAGTCAGCGGAGAAAAGCAGAATAAACGAATGCCCATAATCCAAAAAACATCAAAAGAGCAGACAGCTAGCAGATAAAACCCTAATATTAGTTCGCAATAATCGTGGCAGTCTAAGCACTCAATATCTAAGTTCAATCTATAAATAAGGGAGGGCTAGGCTAGTCTCACACAGAAAGAAGAAATGAAAAACTCATATCGTGCCGCTTTTGGTAAGTCTCTAAGTCTGTTGGCGTTGACTCTTTGCTATCATCATTCGAACGTAGTATCAATCTTTTCACATAGAGGCTAGTCTGAGCAGTTAGTTTCCGACATTCTATCTGCCGCGTATTTCACAAATAATAGACCATCCTGCTATGCTGAATGGAAACTTGTTGCAGTGTCTATCGAAAAAGCGAAACACCTTATGCCTGCCCACCTTTTTAGAAAGAACCTCAAAAAACCTGTAAGGAATAATGTAAGAACTCTGAAACCTGCAAACCTTCATTGACGCAGAACGCGCTTTATTCGCCAAAGACTGAAAAGTGTAGAACCGCAAATGCGTAGGATCCCAACCGCACCAATTCTTTTTCCCTTCTAAAAAGTGAAGAATCTTTTCCACCATGAAATTCAGCGAATAAGAGTTCTGCGTAACAATAATGGCAACGCCATCATCTTTAAGATGCGCCTTAACGTTTCGCAGAAAAAGCCCGTCGTCCGCAATATGCTCAATAATGTCTTTCGCAAAGACAACGTCATACATATCCTTCGCATCAAACGATGCTGCGTCCGCACTGACTAAATGGACTCTATCGCGGATTCCTAACTTCTTCAAATAGTAATTTGCAGTCGCAATTTTAGATTCATTTACATCCAAGGCGAAAACCTTAGCGCCGCGCTCCGCAAAAACTCCAGTCCAGTACCCTATCCCACAACCTAAATCCAGAACAGTTTTTCCTTTCAAATCAAGCTTTCCAAGAATGCTTCGAATTATCCCGTTCTTTGTCTTATCATACAAATTGTCTATGTCTTGGTAATATCTGGATATTTCTAACTCGTGCTTGTTGTCTTCAGTCGTGGAAATTATTACGTAATAGGGATGTTCTGTTGTCTCCATTATGCAACCATCCTAGTTGTTGCTTCTGCATCTTCCAAAAACGCCATCTATATCCAATGGAAAAAGCCAGTTAGGGCATCTCCTTATGAGCAGACTCTTCAAAGAGGCAGAAAGAGAACCTGAAGGCTTAGGCAACAACAATGGAAA
>DATBWI010000072.1:0-9566 GCA_036514855.1 Bathyarchaeia archaeon
GGAGAAGACTACGTGCTTAAAGACAGAGATGTCGTCTCAATAGTAAGCGCCAAGAAAAGAGCTTAACCCTATCCGCCGAAACGTCTTTTACGTTTTTGAAAAGTCCTAACTGCCCTCAAAAGATCAATAAAACGAAAATCAGGCCAATAAACATCTAGAAAAAGAAGTTCACTGTAAGCAGACTGCCACAACAAGAACCCGCTTAGTCTCTCTTCGCCTGAAGTTCTTATGATCAGGTCGGGGTCTTGCTTAGACATGTGCGACGTGTACAAGTGCCTCTCAAACGTCTGCTCATCAACCTTTTCTGGACTAAGCTTTCCTTCTTGCACCTTCTCTGCAATTTTCCGCGCAGCATCCACAATCTCCGCTCTCCCGCCGTAAGCAAGTGCAATGTTCAACAAGTGCTCATCATAGCCTTGCGTGGCTTTTTCCACATCCGCTATGAGCTGTTGCAGGCTCTCAGGAAGCAGACTTACTCTGCCAATGACTTTGACCTTGACTTTGTTCTTGTGGATGCGTTCATCTGTAAGGATTTTGCGGAATTTTCCTTCAAAGATTCGCATAAGCTCTCCAATTTCAGGCATGGAACGCCGGAAATTCTCGGTAGAAAATGCGTATAAGGTTATGGATTTGACGTTGACTTTGAGGCACCAGTCTAGCAAATCTTCAACCTTTTCTGCTCCCATCTCGTGTCCAAACCAAGGATTAAAAGTCTGTTCAGAAGCCCATCTTCTGTTTCCATCTAGTATTATCGCTATGTGTTCCGGTCTAATGCCGCTTTCGACTTGGTGCCAAAGCCACCGCTCATAAAACTTGTAAGCCCCAACAACTGAAAGAAATCGTTTAAGCACCTATTTGAACCTCGCATCCTTAAGCGCATTAACACATGGACAGTTACCCTCACGCTCAAGGGGTAAAATCTTAATGGTCTCAATTAAGAGTTGCTCTACTTTAGGCGAGATTTTTTCGGAAATCTTGGAGACTTCATGAGGCGTCAGCCGTTCCTGTATCCCAGCAGCCATGTTTGAGACGAAACATACAGATGCATAGCATATTTCCAGCTCCCTCGCAAGAACAACTTCTGGAACACTAGTCATACCAACAACGTCACAACCTAAACGACCAAAGATTCTAATCTCTGCAGCAGTTTCAAAGCGCGGTCCTTCCGTGCAAACCAGCACAGCATTTTCCTGCATGCTGATTCCAAGCTTTTTCGCTGTCTTGATAATTAGTTTCCGCATTTCCGGGCAATAGGGTTCAGAGACGTCAACATGCGTGACCGGGGCATCATCGTAAAAGGTTTCCGCACGCATCTTTGTAAAGTCAGCAAAATCGTGAGGAAGAACAATGTCGCCGGGCTTGAAAACACGGTTTATGGCTCCGACAGCGCTTAACGCTATTATTCTTTCAACCCCTGCTTTATGCAGGGCGTAGATGTTTGCTCTGTAATTCACTTTATGCGGAGGGATTGAATGACCTGCGCCGTGTCGAGGGAGAAAGATTATTTTTTTGCCAGCTATTTCTCCAAAAGACAGCGGCTTAACCAGACCATAAGGGGTCTTTGTTTGTGTCTGTTCGGCGTTTTTTACTATTTGCTCAAAGCCTGTTCCGCCGATGATCGCGATTCTAGTCTTCTCCAAACTCTTCAACCTGCTCTTTGGTCTCTTCAAAAAATCTTTTGGCAGACCTGTGAATTACAAAAATGACAAGGACTGATGCTATGCCTATTAATATGCCGACGACTATGGAGAAAATCAGTTTCTCAATGCCCAACGATGGGTCTATCAAAAGATCGGAAGCTCCGTAGAGTATTTGTCTAGACCACCCTACAGAGACAATCAGTGCCGCGTTGCGCAATAGCTTAGCATCGCGTTCAAGATACCAACGTATCGCTCGCCCCAACAGAGTGACGCATGCCCCAACTATTAGAAGGTCGATGGAGCCTTGGATAAAGAATCCTATATTCTGCGCCAGATTGCCGAACCAGCTTGCAATGTCTGGTTGCGGGGGGATTCTTGCCCATCCGAGGTATGCTCCCACAATTATGCATATACCGCCGAAAACTGTTGAGAAATTGGTGATTTGTATGCGAATTGGCGGCGGGGAGTATTCCTGTATCCAGTGATAAAAGTTTTTGAAGGCCCTGTCAACTCCGAAGCCTTTCACAACCATGAACACGCTTACGACAAAGACGAATGCTATCCAATAGTAATAGAGCAAGTTGAAAATAGAGAGAATGCCCAAAATCAGAAAGAGTACTCCTGGCAAACCTAATATGATGCGGGAGTAGCGCGGGTTTTCCACAAGCATCTTCAAGTATCGGCTGAACAGCGCCGCCGTTTCCTCAATGGATTCGCTGTGTTTCACAACTATTCTCCTGACGGATGAAACTGGTATCCTTGATTCCACAAGCGGCAAAACCGCCTCATCAGAGTAGCCATCTGTAACCAAAATAACCTCATTCGCTGGGAAGGAACTTAATGATGCGCCTAGCTCGGCAACTATTTTTCTGTCTGCTCCAACTCCGCCAAGTTCAGAGCCGGATATTGTGGCTATTTCAAAAGTTTCGTCTGGGCTTTTTTCGCTTTGCAAGCGATCGTAGAGATGTATTGCCTCAAACATGGCGTTGGCGTCTGGTTCTTCAGGGTCTTTCAAGGCTAAGTTTACAGCTGCATCGATGTTTTCTTTTCTTCCAATGACAGGAGTTTTGATTTCGGTTTTTGTACCTAAATCGCCGTCCCTGTCAACGCATAAAATGAGAATTCTTTTCTGCTCTTTCTCTTGCTTTTTAGCCATTTCGTTATCTATTCTCCAATATTACCTAGAGCTATCTGACTTTAATCTTGCGGTTCATCCTCATCTTTTGCCAGTAGTTGAAATTCCTCCCAAGTCAGTTTTTCCCCACGTTCCAACTTTTCCCTTGCTTGTTTTTCAAGCTCTCCTCGAATAGCCTCGTCGCCTTTCCTCTTCTCTTGCTGTTCTTCCTCTCGAATCTCGCCCTTGAGCCGCCTTAGTTCATTTGAAACCGTCAGCAGTTCCTCTTGAAGAGGTTTTGCCTTTTCTCTTATTTCGAGATAAAGCTTGTGAAAGCCATCTGCTTCGGCTTTGAGCCTTTTTGACTCATCAACGTTCTTCAGCAACTTTTCATGTGTTTCTTGGCTTTTTTGTGCAATTTCTGTAAGGTTCTTGTGGTATAAGTCGCTTTTTTCTTTGAGAGATTTGACTTCATTTTGCAGGTTTAACCTCGCTTGACGCAGCTTATCGAGTTTTCTGTAAATGCTCAACTGAGCTTCTAGCTGTTTAACTTGGTCAACAAGTTCCTTCTCCTCTTTGACATTCAGAGAGGTTGTTTGAATCTTCCAATCGATAGCCTCAACTTCTTTTTGCAGAACCTGAAAGCCTCTTGAAGGTCTTTTCTCGGCGACAACCTTGATCTCTTGACTTAGTTTCTTTATTTTTTCGATTTTTTCGCGAATCTCCGTCCTTGCTGTTTCCCTTTGCTGTTTCAATTCCTTGACCTGTTCGTTCAGTCTGTTTCTCTCATTTCTTAGCGTAAATATTTCGTTACGAATCCTCTTTCCCTGTTCGTTAAGTTCATCTCTTTTGTCTGCCCAACTGTTTGCTTCAGTGTCTAGCTTAGCCTTTTTGTCTTTTACAATTGAAAGCTTTTGGGTTAGTTCTTTGATTTTTTGGGTTCGCTGGGCATCTGACACTGGTTTTCCTCTGGAGACGTATGAATTCTAATCGCTCACACTTAATACTGTATTCCTTTTGTCATTACCATTTCCCGAGGAGCTTTTGTACCCACAATTTCGTTCACGAATTCTGCGCGGTTTATGAGTTCTTGCGGCGCAAACCTTCCCGTTAGGACCACATCTGTTTGCTTTGGGACTCTATCCAAGAAATCCAAGACTTCCTTTATGTCTAGAAGCCTGCAGTACAAAGCCAAGTTGATTTCATCCAATACCAACAGATGCGGTTTCTTCTCATTGACAATTTTTTCTGCAAATCTTAAGGCTTTGCGAGCTAATTTCTTGTCTTCTTCGTCTAGATTGCCCAATCCATGCCATCCCTTACGACCGAATTGGTAGATTTCGTAGTATGGTTCGAGCAGTTTGCGGATTTTGTATTCGCCCGTGTTCTTCCACCATTTCAGGAATTGGATTATTACTACTCTTCGTTTATGTCCAACGGAGCGCAAAGCCAATCCTAGGGCGTTCACGGTTTTCCCAGCTCCCGTTCCAGTATAAAGATAAATGTATCCCAAGCAGTGGCACCCCACACAAATTTCTTATGCTTATTGTATATATTAACTTGAAAAGTGGTCGAGATAAGGCAATTTTTGCTGAAGCAGAACGTGCTTCCCACATATGAGAAAATCCCGGTGGCAATTGTGTAAACAGCATGGATAGTCCAAGAAACTTTAAAGAGTTCAAGAGCCAATAATTTAAGTATGAAAGGAAGAGCCTATCCATCTGTATTTCTATTAGTTGTTATTGGAGTTGCTGCAGTCACGGCGCCATTCATTCTTTTCATCAATGCCAACCCAACAATAATTACCATTGACGGAGACCTGAGTGACTGGGAAAGCATTGACCCCGTGTACGTGGACGAGATCGGGGACACTCAGCCATGGTCCAAGAACATGATACTCTTGAGCGTGGGCAATACGTCTGAGGCAGGTCTTTCTGGCGCCCCTTTTGATGCTGCAAGGGATCTTGAGGCTTTTTACGTTTTTGCGGACGCAAACACAATTTACCTTAGGTTAGATGTTGCAGGTCTTCCTAGTTATGATTGGGGATACGGCGGTCTAAACGCCTCTGCGTACCATGTATATTTTGACACCGATCGCTTGGAAGGGTCAGGTCAAATGATAGGATCATCTGCAAGTGACATGCTTCTTCCAAGTAGCGCTTATTGGGAGCGGCATCTATCGTGGGCTGGAAGTTATGCGTTGCTCCAAGACGAAAACTGGGGATATGTCGACGGCACATATGGAAGGCTCAGTTTAGCTCAAAACATAACCGTTGGAGCCTTTGAACTTTGCTTACCTCGCTCAGACTTCCCGGCAGAATGGGACGGAAACACGTTAAGAATAGTTGTGATGGCGCTAAAGCCAGGTGAAAGTTATGGCTATTGGGGCAACTGGCTACATACATTTGATCCTCAAGCTCCTGGAACCCCAGGCGAAATTGCTGGAAATCCTGGCCTTCCGGCTAAGGGCGGAGATGCTGCCGACGTTATACCAGGGGGTGCAGGAGCCATTATTTCGCCAAGCACTGAGGATTGGGACATGGCCAGCAAGGTGGAGGCAGGTCTTGATGTTGACACAACGCGACTTGCCCACGGTCTTGTGGCTTATTTTGATTGTTCTCCAATTGCTCCGAACCCGGGTGAAACAGTGACTTTCAATGCTTCGGGTTCCTTACCCAGTTGGGATGGCATTTATGATGTGTCCATTGTTAGCTATGCGTGGGATTTTGGCGGTGGAATAACAGCCACGGGTGCAATCGTTTACCATACCTACAATTCTGAAGGCTCTTATGCGGTGACCTTGAATGTAACGGATAGTCGGGGTTTGTGGGATGCTGAGTCTAAAACGGTGATTGTGAGGGAACCGTTGTCTTGGTTGCATGTGGATGGAAAATGGGTCAAGGATGAGGAGGGAGATATTGTGCTTTTGCGTGGGTGCGACTATACTGGGGCGGAGTCCGGCTGGTTTTACCATCAGGAGTCTGACTATGCCCGCATAAAAAGTTGGGGCTTCAACGTAGTGCGACAGCCCATAGCATGGACTTTTGTCGAGCCGATTAGAGGCTACTATGATGAATCCTATTTGAAATATGTGGATCAGCTTGTCGGATGGTGTAAAAAATATGGGTTGTACATGGTGTTGGATATGCATCAGTGGGAATGGGCGCCTAGGTTCGGAGGCAACGGTCTACCTGACTGGGCGACGACTGAATGGTCAACTCAAGAAGAGGCGAAGGTTGGCTTCTGGAATAACGAGACTTTGAAGGGTTACTTTTATGAAATGTGGAAGTATGTTGCGGCTAGATACGCGAATGAATCAACTATAGCCGCTTATGACTTGTTTAACGAGGCCAATCCGCCGAATCTGGCAAATATTTTCTATGAATTCTATAACAGACCCATTGAAGCTATTCGAACTGTTGACTCCCAGCACATATTGATGTATATGCCTCCATGGGGAGGTGCTGATCCGTTCGAGAAGATCAATCAACCTAACCTGATTTTCTCAACGCACGTTTACACTGGCGGAACTTGGGACGGCTTTACAGGCTACAACGGCGATATCAACATGCTGGAGCAGGACATGTACAGGGGATACAGCAAGGCTGTGCTGGAGTGGAACATGCCCCTCTGGATTGGAGAATTCGGCATAGGCGCAACCGCAACGAAAGCCGTGGAGTGGGCTACGGACATGCTTAGCCTTATGGATAAATACATGATTGGGTCGGTGTGGTGGAGCTACTGGAGAGATGAGCAGATGGGACTGCTGTATGCCGATGGGCAGGAAAAAGAGATGTTCACCAGCATATTAGACCGACCTTATCCCATTAAATGTTCAGCTGAGCCTGCCAGATTTTCCTACCAGAAAGGTTTGTACGATTGCATTTTCACCATAGACTTTCAGCCGTCGGGCGGAGAAACAATATGGGTGGCCCTTCACGTGCCTCAGTTCTTCGAAGACTTCACGGTTTCTTCTAACGCTAGTGAGTGTAGCTACTCTTGGGATCTAGAAAACCGTGTTGTCAACGTCACCGTGACTTCTGAAAACGCCTTTGAAGTCACTTTAGACAGGGTCACAAGCGCTAAGTGCCCAATTGCCAACTTTAGTGCGTTCGCGCTCATTGGGCACCCGATTTACGCAGACGCAAATTCTACTGTGAAATTTGATGCTTCAGAGTCTTTGCAGGGCTGGAATGGGACTCACTATATGCCCATCGTCAGTTACCAGTGGGACTTCGGTGATGGCAACATAACTACTGTAACGCAACCGTTTATAAATCACGCTTATGCAGGGGTTGGAAATTACACGGTGACTCTGAGTGTGACAGACATTCAAGGCTTATGGAATGTAACGACTGTTAAAATCACAGTAACTCTGAGAGCTGACACTAGTCATGATGGGACAGTGGATATTCTCGATTTGAGCATAGTGGCTTTAGCTTTCGGCAGCAATCTGGGAGAATCAAGATGGAATGCGGCGGCAGACTTGGACGGGAATGGATTGATCGATATAGTGGACATTACTTTGGTGGCAAAAGACTTCGGAAAAACCGCTTAGCCTGCTTTTTCGTCATCTCTTTCTGTCGTTTGGGCGTGTGTTATAAGTTTTAAATAGGATGATGCATCATGTTTCATATGGAGATGTGTGCTGATGGCAAGCGAATTCAAAGAAAACATGAGCGCCAACTATGAATACGAAGCGTTGTTGAAGAGGGCACGTTCGCAAATTCCTGAGGTTACTTCGAAACGTGAGCGTTTGGAACTGCCTAGGCTGATGATTTCAACGATAGGGATGCGTACAGTAGTCTACAATTTCAAAGAGGTTGCAGACGCGTTGAATCGCGATCCGCTACATCTCTTGAAGTTTCTGACGAGAGAAATGGCTACTGCCGCGACTTTCCACGAGTCGAGAGCTATTTTCAAAGGCAAGTTTTCTCAGGATACCTTGGGAAGACTAGTGCAGAGGTACGTGGAGAATTTTGTAGTTTGCCCAGTCTGTACACGTCCAGACACGAGGATTGTGAAGGAAAAACGCTTGTCTTTCCTTGTGTGCGAGGCATGTGGAGCAAGGTCCGCTGTAAAGCAGCTATGAGAGTCTGAGAATTGGATGTCTACATGAATCTCAAAAGAATCGGTAGCAATGTGATTTTGGCTATATGTGATGCTGAAATATTGGGCAGGACTCTTAAGGAAGGGAAGATAGTGTTCAGCGTTAGAGAGGAATTCTACAAGGGCAGAAGAGTGACCATTGAAGAGGCGGTTGCCATGATAGAAAACTGTACAATAGTGAATATGGTTGGCAAGAATTGTGTTAAGAAAGCCGTGGAAAATGGTTACGTGCATCCGGAAGCGGTATTGAGCATAGAGGGTATACCTCACGCACAAATAGTAAAGTTTTGACCATGCTTTTTTCCGTGTGGTAAAAATTCCGCTATTTCCGCTTCCTGAAGTATTGTGTGCCGTCTGGGTTGGCGGAAAATGTCAAAGTTAATAACAGTATTTTAACGCTTTCAACAAGTGGACCCGCGACTGCCGGCGAAATATGTTCAACCATGCTGTTTGGACACAATGAATATCTTGCCAGGATGAAGCTTGGAACCACACCAAAAGGACTTTGCGCCTTTTTCCTCTTCGAAGGCGGGGATTATTCGGATGAAATCGACATAGAATTTTACACGGATAACCCTTCTGTTATTCAGTTCGTTGTGTGGAAAGATGATGGTCAAGTTGACATCGTTCAGAAGGGTTTGGGGTTTGATGCTTCAAGCGATTTCCATATCTACGGATTTACTTGGGCTGCTACCAAAATAGATTTCGTTGTAGATGGCAACACCATTCATACATTTAATGATGTTTATAACATGCCGACTGATGACATGTACCTTCTTTTCTATTGCGCTAATCCAAGTTATTTTGGTAGTTATGTTGGTCCCACAAGTTTAGAAGTGGACTATGTAGAAGTTAGAAGCGCATGATAGCTCTTGGCTCAGCAAGCTCCCACTCTGTTCTTCCTATTCTCTATTTCAAGCATTGATTAATTTAGGGACAAGCCAGCGCGCTAGACATGCGACCTCATCCAGAAACGAAGAAAAACCGTTTGGAGCCAATTTGTAGAGAACCCTTAAACTTAGATGCCAGAAATGGAAAGGTTTTGACGAACGGAGCATGAATGGAGTCGGACAGTTTTCTTAGTCGCTCAATGGACAATTCCACAGACAATTCGTCAAGATTGGCTCCATTAGCTATAGTTGAAACATCAACCGTCGTTACTCGATGGTTCGATTCGAAAGTATCATACACAGCCTTCATAACACGACAATCGAGTTTCACGCGAGCATAAGTATGGACGTCAACTACAACATTACGATAAATGGCGAGTCAAAAACTGGAAACGAAACCCTATCGTGGAGTGGGATAGTGGCAACTTATCAACTGCACACTGATCAGGGCAAGATTATTTCAGTCAAATACGACTTTATCGCAGTATTCCTGTTCCTCAAGATAGAGAAAATAGAATAGAAGCAAACATTCTCCTCTTCTCCCAGTTTGCATCTGAAGGATAGAAAACGCGCAAATAACCCACGGCTTTTCCAATGCCTAATCACCATGCAGATAAACATGCTTTTAAGGAAGCGATATACATCTCTCTAAAATAACTAATCCGAGGTGCCTAGTTGGGTAAGAAGAAAGTCATAACTGAATCAGAATTAAGCGAGATGGTTCTTCCATCTTCAAATGATGTTTTAGGCATAGCAATTAAGTTGCTTGGATTCGACCGCATCTTAGTCCGATGCCAAGACGGACATGAACGC
>DATBWI010000073.1:0-11919 GCA_036514855.1 Bathyarchaeia archaeon
CAATTCCGTAGCGAACAGCCTAGCTATAAACGCCAATGCGTCATCTTTAAGAAACACCAGCGGAAATACTGCTAGCCATGCTACCCACAGTGAATATTCAGAGGAGCGATTTAGCAAATGAAAGCTTTAAGGGTTGAAGCAGTCGCTCCTGCTACGTCAGCAAATCTAGGAGCAGGGTTTGACGTTTTCGGCGTTGCCTTAGACGCGCTTTTTGATTCCGTCTCTGTCGAAGTCACCGAAGGCAACAATATTAAAATTAGCGTCGAAGGAGTTGGAGCCGAGTCAGTTCCCGTTGAGCCTAGCAGGAACACGGCGGGAATAGTGGCTAAAGCCCTCCTCGACTGGTCTAACAAAAAATGCGGGTTCACCATCAAAATCAAAAAGGGAATAAGGTTTGGAAGCGGATTGGGAAGCAGTGCAGCCAGCGCCGCCGCAGCAGCCCTAGCAATCAACGAAGCATTAGGATTAGACCTTTCAAAAATGGAACTGATAAAGTACGCTGCCCAAGGAGAAATGGCTTCAGCAGGCGCACCCCACGCAGACAATGTTTCATCAGCCATTCTCGGATTCTTCACAGTCATCAGCTCCTATAATCCTTTAGAAGTCATACCGTTGCCTTCGCCAAAAAACCTTGAATTCGTCATCGCCATCCCCGAAATACTCAAGAAAAACACTGCCATGGCGCGGTCAGTACTACCAAAAGAAGTCAAACTTTCAGACCTCGTCCACAACGTAGGCCACGCAGCCACTTTCATAGCAGGCATCGCCTTAAACGATGTAGAACTGATGGGAAAAGGCATGGCGGACGCAGTTGTTGAGCCTGCCAGAGCTCACTTAATCCCCGGCATGGCTGATGTGAAGAAAAGCGCATTAGAAGCCGGAGCCGCCGGAGCCGCAATAAGCGGAGCTGGCCCTTCGATATTGGCGATGGTAAATGCGAAAAAGAAAAATGCTGAAAAGGTAGCAAAAGCCATGAAAGAAGCATTTGAAAAACATGGAATAAAAAGTCAAACCATGCGAGCTAAGCCGGGACCTGGAGCGAGAATAGTGAGGCGGGAAGAATTATGAGTTTGTGCCATCTAAAATGTATAAATTGCGGAGCAAAATATCCAATAAACGAGATTATCTACACGTGCAGAAAATGTAACGACCTGCTGGAAGTAGAGTTTAATCTACAAGAGCTTGCAAAGGAAATTGAAAGAAGCGATTGGAAGAAACGACCCATTAATGTTTGGAAATACAAAGAATTTCTCCCAGTCTTCGACGAGTCTAAAATCGTAACTCTCGGAGAGGGCGGAACAGGGCTTCACAAATGCAGAAACTTGGCAAAGCGCCTCAAGTTAAGCAATCTGTACGTCAAAAACGAGGGAGAAAATCCGACAGGCTCATTCAAGGACAGAGGCATGACTGTTGGAGTAACCAAAGCCGTGGAGCTTGGCATGAAAACCGTCATGTGCGCATCCACTGGCAACACTTCCGCCTCTTTAGCTGCTTATGCTGCAAAAGCGGGACTTCAATGCATTGTTTTCATACCGTCTGGCAAAATTGCACAGGGCAAACTGTCGCAGGCGATGGTTCACGGCGCAAAAGTCGTTCAGGTCCGAGGGAATTTTGACCAAGCTTTGAAAATTGTATTAGACTTATCTGAAGCGCATAGAGAGGTTTATCTTCTTAACTCCATAAACCCCTTCAGACTGGAAGGACAGAAAACTTTGGCTTACGAAGTGTATGATCAATTAAATGAGAACGTGCCGGACAGAGTGGTACTGCCTGTGGGCAACGCTGGAAACATAAGCGCAATATGGAAAGGATTCACCGAATTGCACAAACTTGGATTAATGGACAAGCTTCCAAAAATGACTGGAATCCAAGCTGAAGGCGCAGCACCCATAGCACGAGCAATCAAGAATGGGAAAGAGGAAATCATGCCCATAGACAAGCCTGAAACCATCGCAACCGCCATAAGAATCGGAGCCCCAGTCAGTTGGAAAAAAGCCATAAACGCAATAAGAGAATCTGAAGGCACAGCCGAAACCGTGACAGACCAAGAAATAATCGAAGCGCAAAAAACGCTCGCCAGATCAGAAGGCTTGTTTGTGGAACCGGCAAGCGCCTCTTCCATCGCTGGCTTAAAGAAACTATTGGAAATTGGAGAAATCGACAAAGACGAAACTGTAGTTTGCGTAACCACAGGTCATGGACTGAAGGACCCAGACATTGCCATAAAGATAAGTGAAAAACCGTACGAAATTGGCGCGAAAATCGCCGCGATTGAGAAGCTCTTGGGACTTTCGCGACCTGTGCCTCTTATAGCGGCTTCTAGGTGATTAGGCAATGAGAATAATCTTGGTAGGCTATGGTGTTGTCGGTCAAAGCTTCACGCGAATCCTAGCACAACGAAAAGCAGAGCTTATCAAAAACTACGGTTTTAACCCAAAAGTAGTGGCTATCACTGACAAGAGAGGCGCTGCCATAAACCCGAAAGGCTTAGATTTAGAGAAAATGCTACGCTTGAAAGCTGAGAAGGGAACAGTTTCGGCTGATCCTGAATATGGGCACCTTGCCATGTCAGCTATAGACGTGATAGGCTCTGTGGAAGCTGAGGCGCTTGTTGAGGTAACGCCTACCAACGTTAAAGACGGAGAACCCGGCTTGTCTCACATCAAAACCGCATTCAAAACCGGAAAGCACGTGGTAACTGCAAACAAGGGTCCCCTTGCCCTAGCATTGCCAGCACTAACCGAGTTGGCTGACTACAACAAAGTCTGCTTAAGATTCAGCGGAACTGTTGGAGCGGGAACCCCTGTCTTAGAATTGGCTAAAAAATGTCTTCTAGGTGACAGAATAGTCGGCATCAGAGGCATATTAAACGGAACGACCAATTATATCCTAACAGAAATGGAGGAAAAACATATCACGTTTAAACAAGCGCTTGAAAATGCTCAGAAGCTTGGATATGCTGAGGCTGATCCTTCAATGGATGTTGATGGGACTGATGCAGCGTGTAAACTGGTGATTATGGCGAATTGGATAATGAACAAGAAAGTCACCTTAAAAGACGTGAACATCAAAGGCATTCGCAACGTCACACTCCGAGACCACGAAGACGCTGCTAAAAAAGGATGTTCAATAAAACTCATAGGCTCCATAAATGACCGCCTAAACGTTAAGCCCACAGAAATATCGAAGCATGATCCGTTATCTGTTGGAGGAGTCCTTAACGCTGTAACCTTCGTTTCAGAGTTTGCTGGCGAAGAAACTATCATAGGGCGAGGGGCAGGCGGAATGGAAACCGCCAGCGCCATATTGAGGGATTTATTAAGCATAAAACAAAATGTGGCGAATGGAATAATCGCTTGACGCATCGGAGAGTGAAATGGTTTGAAGAAAATAGTAATGAAGTTCGGCGGCAGTTCGGTAGCCGATGGCAAGAACATTCGACATGTCGCCAGCTTAATCGCTGACTATGTTGGTAAAGGCTATAGAGTTGCAGCGGTAGTTTCGGCTTTAGAAGGGGTTACAGACGAGCTTGTTGAAGCATCGGAGCAAGCGAAAAAAGGAAATAAAGACTACATTCACGAGTTTCTGCAAAGGCTTTCTGAAAGGCATGTGACTGCTGCCAAAAAAACGATTGAGAACAAGAATTTGCAAGAAGAGACTGAAAAGATTCTTAAGGCAAAGATTGACGAGCTTGAGAAGACCTTGACGGGAATAATTTATGTTGGCGAGCTTACACCGAAGATAAGGGATTATGTTTTAGCTTTCGGAGAACAGCTTTCAGTGCCCATCGTCTGCAATGCTTTACGCGACTTGAAAGTTGACGCCAAATACTATAGTGGAGGAGAAGTAGGGATAGTGACTGACTCCAATTTTGGAGAAGCCAACCCGCTTATGAACGTGACTAAGCATCAGGTTAAGGAGAAAATCGGGTCGCCATTTGACAAGGGGCTTGTCCCAGTAATAACTGGGTACATAGCTGCGACGCAGGATGGCGTAACCACGACTCTTGGCAGGGGCGGGTCTGATTACACTGCCACCATAATAGGCGCCGCGTTGGGCGTTGACGAGATTTGGATATGGACAGATGTTGATGGCTTGATGACTTGCGACCCGAAAATCGTTCCCTCAGTAAAAGTGATGACTGAAATCTCCTTTCAAGAGGCTATGGAAATGGCTATTTTCGGAGCCAAAGCCATGCATCCCAGAGCGTTAGAGCCAGCTATGGAAGAAAATATTCCTGTCAGGATAAGAAACGTTTTCAACCCAGAAAACCCCGGAACCCTAATAGTTAAAGAACAAAGAATCAAAGTCGGCGACGCTGTAAAAGCCATAACTCTGGTCAAGGATGTGGCGCTGGTTAATGTCAGCGGAGCAGGAATGGTTGGCACGCCAGGAACAGCAGCAAAAGTCTTTAACACTCTTGGAGAGGAAAACGTTAACATTCTTGCGATTTCGCAAAGCATCTCAGAATCCAATATTTCATTCGTAATCAAGAGAGACTTGCTGCAAAGAGCCGTTAGCAAATTGGAAATAGCACTTTTGGGTAGGGGTTTGATTCGCGAAGTCACAGCAGACGATGATGTTTGTGTAGTTGCTGTTGTAGGCGCGGGCATGAAGGGCACGCCTGGAATAGCTTCAAGACTGTTTGCAGCCATCGCGCGGAAGGGAATAAACGTTCACATGATTGCGCAAGGCTCGTCTGAACTGAACATTTCCCTTGTAGTTAAGGAAAGTGACGGGGAAGAGGCTGTGCGAGCAATTCACAAAGAATTCAAACTAGACAAACCTTAGCTTTGCTAGGATGCGCAATTCATGCTCGTCTTCCTAGATACTGTTGATGTCTTTGCAGAAACTTCCTAAAAGTCTTAGTTATTTCTTTCAAGGATAATGGTGTGCGGTGAAATTCAGGCTTGAACGGATGCATCTCGCTTTCAAGCAACTCCACAAGCCTAGCGTAATAAGCTTCAAACTCTTTTGGAGTATTGCTTTTAAACTTGAAAACAGCCATGCCACGTTTAGGTTCTTCCCAATGCCGATCGTACGCAAGTATCGGATGCGCATCGCCAAACTTTTCAATCATTCTTTTTACAAGAATTTCTTTGTCAACGTTCAGTACGATGAGTAACCAGTTTATGTGCTTGGCTCTTGTTGTGAGTAGAAACCGACGGGTCACATTGTCTGGCGCTGTCGAGTCGATAACAACGCTGTAGCCATCTTTCAGCAATGCATCTCGCATGTCGGCGATAATGGAGTATATTAGGAACTCGTCACGGCACGGATACCTCTCGTTGAAAAGCATCTCCCTCAATTCGTCAACACCTATTCTAGCAAAGCAGGGGTTATCGCCAACAATCCGCCTAGCAAGTAGGGTCTTGCCAGACCGGGGATAACCGCTCAAAACGATATTCCACAGTCCCTTCACAGCGCGCGGCAAACTGACCTCACCTGCCTGAGCAGATCAGCAACTTGGCTCATTTCGTTGTCAGCGCATAAATTTGCTTAGTAACATACTCCAAATACTTCTCTTTATCCGTCAAGTTGAATATCGTTACCGAGGCGTCTCTTGTTATGCCGACCACGTAGCCATACTCCCGCGACCTAGCAACCACATACCACAAATCCCCGTGCTTACAATAATCCTCAAACAACGAAGTATTTATCAAATCCGGACCGTAAAGCGAAAGCTTGTTCACGTTCGGAATGTCCACGTTGTCGAAGAAAGTTATTTTCGTGCCCTCAGGGTTTTTTAGGTGAAATTCGTTCAGAATTTCGGGCGGAATTCTTGCCTCTAAAATGCCGCCGACCTTGTCGAAGAGGACTTCGCTTAGCTTGTTGGCAATGAAATTGGCTAGACGCTTCTTCTCCACAACAGTCAAAAACGTGGTGTCTTCATACTGGACGAAGCTGAATAAGGCTTCAACTGTGCGCGGCAGTGGCGCAACTTTGCCTCTGTGGAAAATGTGCATAACGTAATCGTGCGAGTAAAAGCCTCGGAGCATATTATCTTTCGGTAGAAGCCCAACAACCTCGGTTAGAAGCTGAAACTTGTAGTCTCCCTCTTCATATGGCTCTTCCACATGATAATCCTCAAGCCTAGACGCTATTTCGGCGGTGGAAAGCGACTCCGAAAGCCTGAAGATTTTACCAGCAACAACCATTCTTTATCACCTAGTTACTATGTTATTTCGTCAAGGAAACTATCTTGCGCTTGATAAGATATTAATAGTTTGTTAAACATTTTCGCAGTCTTGGCTTGCAAAACATTTATCTGGAAGTTAACTCCAAATACTTTTGGGAGCTAAATAGTAGGGTTTCTTTAGAAATGCGTCGTTTGCTTGTATCGCGGTCGCGGTAATGGCTCTCACGTGAGAATTGGAGAAGGAGTGAGAGTGAGAATGGAGAGAAAAGCACATGCATCGGCGCTGTTGTTAACTGCAGTTTTAGTTATTTGTCTAACTGCTGGCTTGCAAGTCGTAGAAGGCAGTTCTCAAAAACCAAGAATCTATGTTGAGCCCCCAAACAACCAATTCTCAACCGAAACAACTCCAATGGGAAGCAATTTCACTGTAAGCATCAAATCGGCAGAATGGACTTCACCAGGCGTTTATGGCTTTCAGATTAAGCTGTACTATAATAATACCTTGCTAGAGGCAATTGAAGCTACTTTTCCTCCGGATTTCTGGCTTACGCCCACCATACCCGTTTTCTACTTCGATTCTCCTCCTGAACCCAAGATAAACCAAGAAGCGGGTATCGTCTCTTCCGCCTTCATGCTTCTTCCTAGCGAACCAGCCAGAACCGGAGGCGGAACCCTTTCAACAATCACATTCAGAATAATTCATGCTCCACCCGAAGGAGGAAATGTTTCTTGCAGTCTTGAACTGCGTGATGTGAAAATGGCTAATCCTTACGGTGAGCTGATTCCTAGCAGTCAATATGACATTGTAAATGGAGACTATGTATACTCGTCACCTTCGCTGTCAGCTGCAGAAAAACCAAGGGTCTGTGTTGATCCCGAAGATAACGTATTCTTCGCACCCGCCACAGCAGGGGACACTTTTACGGTAAGCGTAAAAACCGCTAATTGGACTGAGCCAGGCGTTTTCAGTTATCAGGTTAAGCTCTACTACAATAATACTTTGTTAGAGGCGATTGATGCTGCTTTTCCTGAAGATGCCTGGATCAAGCCGCCTCACGTATATACCATCTTGATTGATGGCCCTCTTGGACCAATAATAGACCAAGAGGCAGGTTATGTCGCGTCGGCTGTTACACTCTTTAATCCTGAACCAGCGAAAACCGGAGGAGGAACTCTTTTCACAGTCACCTTCAAAATAATCGAAACCCCAGTTAAGGAAGGAAACATCTCATGCCACCTAGAATTAAGAAACATCATAATGGTAGATCCTTCGGGACATTTGATTCCATCGGAGAATTACGCCGTGCAAAATGGAGAGTTCGTGTTCTTCGGAAGCTTGAGGGTAGATTTAAACCACGATGGTGAAGTAAATATCATAGATGCAACTGTCTGGGCGTTGGCGTTCGACTCCCATCCTGGAGACGCGAATTGGAATTCGAAAGTTGACTTCAACAGCGATGGAGAGATAGATATAATAGATTTCGCTCACATGGCAATAGTCTGGACCAGATAAATCTTTTTTACCCTTTTTCGCATAGTCACTATGGATTCGATAGTTGTGTCTGTTCTTTATTGTGGCATATCTGATGTTATAGACTGGGATACAATCATAGATTTTCTCTAGAACATATTTCCATAAAGTAACCTTTACGATAAATCAGCCCTCAAGCATCAATGGAACTGGAAGACCCAATACCTCTTAACGGTGATTACCAATCCTTCTGGACTGAGCCCTCAGCCAACAAGAAACCCATCCGGAGAAGCGGGACCAGCAAATAGCTGGTGGTACGACGCATCCACGAGCGTCTCATTAGGGGCACAGCCAGTCAGCGGATACACGTTCCAGTACTGGAAGGTTGACAGTGTCTCGCAAGGCAACGGGATCAACGGAATAGCCGTTGCCATGAATGCTCCACATACTGCAGAGGCTTACTACAGTGGACAACAGTATTACGTGTTGAAAGTCAACACTTCGCCGATTGCGGGAATAACCTTTACGATTAATGGAACCTCGCATCAAACAAACTATACCACAAGTTTTCTAGCAGGGCACTACGTTCTGGAAATGCCGCAAAACAACGGAGAATACATTTGGTCTCACTGGCTTCAAGACGGAGATACTAACCGAACCAAAACTATCAATCTTCAGGGTACGACCACATGGACTGGCGTGTACGCTTGGGTTTCACCTGTTGGGGGAGAGTGGATTCCAGTAAACAAGCTTGCGCTACTGACTCCTTGGATAAGCTTTGCACTGTTCATCTTAGTGACTGTATCCTTCGTATGCGTCAAACGGAAAATAAAGAAACAATAAACTCCCTTTTCTATTGCCGAAGTTCTCGAAAAATAGCAAAACTCCTCAGTAAACCAAAGTAAAACTCATGCCTATTTATTACAAAAGTGTCCAATTTGTTTTAATAAGAGGATTTTCACCTATCTACTACCCCAAAGAGGCAACATTCCCAATGTTGATTCAAGAGGTAATCCTAGAAAATTTCATGAGCTACACTTACGCTAGGGTACCTTTCAAACACGGCGTAAACGTTGTCTGCGGGCCAAACGGCTCCGGAAAATCCTCACTTTTACTAGCCATTTCAGTTGCCCTAGGACAATCGTACACGGAACGTTCTAAGAAGTTGAGCGACTTGATACGTTGGGATGCAGATCAAGCAAGGGTTACTTTGATTTTAGATAACACTCGGAAGGGTAAGAATAGACCCGTTCCAAAATTCAATAAAGACCAGATTTTTCTTACACGCGTCTTGCGCAGGGATGGACAGTACTGGTTTGAACTGGAAAACAGAGCCGCCACAAAACAGGACGTTGAACGGTTTCTAGCCAAGCTAGGCGTTGATCCGGACAACATGCTCATCATCATGCACCAAAACATGGTTGAACAGTTCACAGTGCTTTCCACGCAAGAAAAACTGCGAATGGTTGAGGCAGCTGTCGGACTGGAGCCGTACCGCGAGAACGTGTTACAAGCCCAGAGGAAACTGACGCGAACGCTTAGCCAAGAAGAATCCGTAAGCAAGCTTTTGGAGTCAGCCGAGCAGACTCTCAATTACTGGAGAGAACAGTATGACAAGTACCAAGAAAAAAAGCAGCTTTTAACTAAAAGGAGATTCTTGGAAAGAGAGCTTGTTTGGGCTGAAGCCACACGCAGAGAGGACATAGTCAAAGCGCTAGAAGCCCAAAAGAACAGAGAACTGGATGCGTTAAACCAGATTGAAGAAGAAACCAAAACCGCCAAAGAAAACCTGCAAACCGAACAGAACGAACTCCAAAAGTTGAGAAATGACTGGAAAGCCCTGTTCAGTCAACTCTTGGATTTTGAACGCGAAAAAACAAGAAACGAAACAACAATCTCGCTATCCGAGCAACTCCTTAAAGAAACTGAAAAACTGGAAAATCCACATGCCCAGTTAAGCCGACTGCTGAAAGAACCTTCAGAGTTTAAGCTGCTCAGAAGCGACAACTTGAAGGAACTGATTCAGAACTCTAGCCAGCAAGTTTCAAAATTAAACACTGAGATAGACAAGAATCAAATGCGAACTATAAGCTTGGAGGATGAAACTGAAAAAATCGGCAACCAAGTTTTGGATTGGCGCGTCAAAATGGCTTTGCTGCAATACCGCAGAGAAAACGCAACCTCTGACCTTGAAAGGCTTGAAAACGAACTCAAAAGCGCAAGAGCACACTTGAATGACGCAGTAACAGAAGCAGAACAAACTGGCCCACAGATCGCAGTCATTAAGAGCACAGGCGAGATTCTAGACGAAATTCGCGTTTCAGATGGGCATTTGGCTGCGCTTGGCAATGTTTCAGAAGACATAGAACGCATGTACGAATCCTATTCCAAGCTTTATCTGGAGTTGAAGGAAAAAGCTCAACTGGTTGCTGAAAATCGTGAAAAGGCTTTGGAAGAAGTCAAAACGCGAATGCAGGCGTGGCGGACAGTTATCCAAAGTCTCCTTGACCGCGTGAACTTGGAGTATCAAAAGATTATTGGTCAAGCGCAAGCGGTTGGAGAAGTTAGACTTGCCAACGGGCATGACATGGAAACTGCAGGATTAGAGATTCTTGTAGGATTTAAAGGCGGAAAGCCTGTTCCATTGGATGCTTACACGCAAAGCGGCGGAGAAAGAACCACTGCCACAATGAGTTTTCTATTGGCTTTGCAGCAGCACGTGCGCTCTCCTTTCAGGGCGGTTGACGAGTATGATATTCACATGGATCCGAGAAACCGTGAAACAATCGCAAAAATGCTCATTTCAATGGTTAAAGACGCAAACGCACAATACATCGTCATTACGCCGAGCCAAATTACCTTCGCTGAAGAAGAAGCAAGCATAATCACGGTTCAGAATGTAGAAGGCAAATCGATAATTAGAGAGGTTGCCTAATGGAGTCAAAACGCGAACGCGCAAAAACAGGAAAAGAGAAACTTCAGCGCATAATCGAAACCGTAAAATCTGTTGAAGATCATTCACTTGACCCTTTTATTGTGGATATAAATGAAATGATATGCACGATGAGGGAGTATTTTCCAGAATGGGAGACCCCTGAGGACCTTTCCCTAGACGCAGAAACAATTAACCATTTAGCTTCAGCAATAAAGCTTCAAAGCGAATGGGTGAAGCACCGTTCAACATCGCTTTACACTGATCCTTTCCTTTTGGAAGAGAAACTCTTGCGCATCAGTAAAGAGGATATTACTGGAATCTTTCTTCAAGCTTGGCGTCCAATAGTTGAGTTTGAACAGATTTCGCTTCACAGTTTGGCGGAAGCCGTCAGATACTGGAAGAGTCTGCTGCCGCTTAGTGAAAGGTGGAAGCAATTCGCACCTGTCGAAGTTGAGACGGGCATTGCGACAAGAGAAGAACTCGTAGAGCAAAAAATCCTGCGGGAAGAAGCCTTTTCGAAAGAGTTGGAAGATTTTTGGCAAGAGTTGAAGATCAAAGTTGCTGAAAAAGGCGAGGGTGGCAGAATTCGCTATCTGGATTTTGTCGGTGCAGAAACGTATGAGGAAACGGTGCAGAAGGCTTTCATGACAAGTTTTCTAGTTACCTATGGCTATGCAACATTGGAGATTTATCCGCTTGAAGAGGAGATTTTCATAAAACCTTACGAAAAACCAGTAGCCAATATCAGCGAAAAGCAGCTGATCTCCATCCCCATAGCGTTGACGGTGGAAGATTGGATGAAATGGAAAAGAGGAGAGCAACCGTGAGTAAGCGGAAGGGTTTGTACGCGAGCAAGATGAAAAGGGCTACGCACATGCTCTTCTACCGGAGGCACAAGAAACCAGGCGTTAAGGGATGGGAACTTCGCAAAGCCTTGGGACAGGATTATCCGAAAGTCCTGAAGATTGTGGATGACTACTTGAAAACGCTTGACTTGCAGGTTAAGACTGTTTTTGAAGAAGAAAGGCAGCTTGAAAACCCATCATTAGAAGAGTTGGATAAGGCAAGGTTCTACGTAACACTGAGAGGAGATTTAACGCCGAAAGAGACGAAGATGATCGGGTGGCGAATAGACGACCTTGCAGGATTGGCAATAGCCGTATCTTACATAATATCGAAGAAAGGAAAAGTGCCTAGAAAAGAAGTTGAAGAACTGCTTCATGAGAAGCTTCCAGAATGGAAAGTCGGCTTAAACATAGACAGATACATTCGCTACGGATATTTGACTCAAGACGAGAATGGACAACTTTACATAGACTGGAGAACGCGGGCAGAAGTAGATCAAAACGCACTGATAGATATGCTATTGAAAAC